>DATCRE010000462.1:0-4794 GCA_036569145.1 Cyclobacteriaceae bacterium | reverse complement strand
GTACCTACGCCTTCAGCGAAACGTGAGTTAAAAGAGTATTGGGTCTTGTTCAATACAGTGCTTTGTGTGGTTAAGTGTCCATTGCCATCTTTACCAGAGCCGTTCCAAACGGCAGTTGCTTTTCTTTTCATAAGGGTTGTTTGCTAATATTTCTAATAAAGATAAAAGGCTTTGATTGATGATTAGCATACTCTTCTATTATTAAAATGAAAAGATCATAAATGATATTTACGTATCAGTTCATTTTCTTCAGGCGTAATATCAACCATAGAGTATTGATCAATGCCAACGATCGTCATTTCATCAACGATATCAACCATATTTTTATACCGGGATTTATCAGTTGCTTTTATTAACACAATCATACGCGAAATCTCTTTGCCTTTTTGCTTCAGTAATTTTCGAATTCCCTGGCTTGAGAAAACTGTTTTTGAAACCGGATGATCAGGATAGCCCTGGTACCAATAGATGTTATCGTTTTCGCCTAGCAATAATGTAAGCACACGACTTGCTGATATTGGAGGAGGGTCTGGTACATTTTGTTCTGGCATTGTAATAGGCAAAATATATTTCTCATTTAGTGTTGTTGTAAGAACAAAGAAGGTTAGTAACAGAAATGCCAGGTCCACCATAGGCGTCATATCGATATGGAGTGCTGATCTTCTTCTATTGTGTGATCCTTTCTCTGAAGATTGTACTACGTTTCCCATAAAGCAATTCGTTTAGATTTGAAACTTATGTTGAACATGTTCTTATACCTGAAATGCATTGTCATGTATTTCGACACAAATAATCGTAATAATAAAATACTTCTTGTGGAAAAATGATTCACCATATCAACACACACAACACATGCGTGATCACTATCCGTGTTCATGTTACATTGGGAAATATATGTGCTTCGTTACACACTGCGAAAGCACTAATTCACATCATGAATCATCCATTCTTACGATACTTTCACTTCATTGCTGAAAATAATTTCTACCTTCAGGCACAAGTTTTACTCTATCAAGAATCTATTGACAATATGAAACAACGTTTTGCAAAAGCATCTGCTCTGGCACTGATAATCTGTCTGGGTCTATCAGCGTGTCACAAAAAACCAACTACTGATCTATCGAAAGAAAACATTATTCCTAAACCAACATCTGTAACCGCTGATGGTAGTTCATTCTCACTCACCGATGACACCAACATATATATCGAAGGTGACAATAAAGAACTTAAAGACGTTGGTCAATACTTAGCTGATATATTGAATCCATCTACTGGTTTTAATGTTGAAGTAAAATCCACTACTGGTGCACCTGCATCCGGAAATATTTATCTGGCGTTAGCAACCGATCCTTCATTAGGAGATGAGGGATATGATCTGAAGATTACAGAAGATCTGATTACATTATCAGCCAACAAACCTGCAGGGATATTTTTTGGCATTCAAACACTAAGACAGTTATTACCTCCTGCCATTGAATTGACTACCGTGCAAAAAACTCCCTGGGAAATTGCCAGCGGTACCATTCACGATGCGCCCACATACGCATGGCGCGGAACCATGCTTGATGTAGCAAGACACTTCTTCAGCGTTGAGGAAGTTAAACATTATATAGACCTGATAAGCTTGTATAAAATGAATGTTATGCATTTACACCTCAGTGATGATCAGGGATGGCGCATTGAAATAAAGTCGTGGCCTAACCTGGCTACAACAGGAGGTCTCACAGAAGTAGGTGGTGGCAAAGGTGGTTATTATACACAAGAACAATACGCTGATATTGTTGCCTATGCCAAGAGTCGTTTCATGACCATTGTACCAGAAATTGATTTGCCTGGTCATATTAACTCCGCTCTTGCATCGTATGGCGAATTGAATGGAGGCACTGTTGTTCCACTAGAGGGTCGTTACAAAGGTGCCATACCAATCGATAATATTCTTGATGGAAAAAATAAACCAACACAATTATACACAGGTATTGATGTTGGATGGAGCACACTGCGCATCGAAAAAGAAGCAACATTCAAATTTGTAGATGATGTGATGCGTGAAGTTTCTGCGATTACACCGGGTCCTTATCTGCACATTGGTGGTGATGAAGCAGCAGCAACAAAGAAAGCCGATTACATTGCTTTCATCAATCGCTTTAAAGATATGGTGAAGACACACGGCAAGATTATGATTGGATGGGAAGAAATTGCCCAGGGTGATATTAACAGTGATGTTGTTGTACAGAACTGGCATTCTACTGAACATTCAAAAGTAGCAGCAGAAAAAGGAAGTAAAATAATTATGTCGCCAGCAACGAAAGCTTATCTCGATATGCAGTATGATTCGCTTTCAAGAATAGGCTTGCATTGGGCCTCTTATATTGAAGTTGACAGTGCCTACATCTGGGACCCTGCCACACAGGTGGAAGGACTACCACAAGAAAACATATTGGGTGTTGAAGCACCTCTATGGTCAGAGACTGTTACCAACATGGACGATATTGAATACCTGGCCTTCCCCAGAATTCCTGGTTATGCCGAGATAGGTTGGTCAGTGCCTGCATCAAGAAATTGGGATGAGTACAAAGTACGTCTGGGTCACCACGCACCAAGGTTTAAGGCATTGAATATTGATTACTATAAATCAAAGCTCGTGCCCTGGGCTGAATAAAATGAATTCTTACTATGAGATCACAGGCTGACAACGTTGAACCTGTGATCTCATTTTTTTATAGCTGATTCGTTAATGAGATCAGGAAGAATTATTCAAACATTATTGCTTACGATTCTTTCACTGGATGAGTGAAGAGTACAAGAGCAAACCAGATCGCGAATAAGGTATAAATTGCTCCTGCTATCCATAGTATAGTTATTGTCTGATTTGCCATAACAACCTTTAGTATTGCCAGGGCACTCACTGAAAAGTGTAACAAATTACCCACAGCAACAGGTCTGTTATAAATTCCACCAATCAGGTTTGCCTTCGACATCCAGTTGAGCATGGCAAAGCCCAGGTAACACGCCCCTATTATTTGCACCAACACAGCAGTAATTTCTACAGGAGCAACGTGTACACTATTTAAAAATTCATGTGGAAGAAAAGAAGCTGTAATGCCTGCCAACCCCATGGTTAGTGCACTACTCATCATCAGGAGTTTAGTATTCATTAAATTTATTGTTATGCTACGAATATAAATAATTGCTGAGATGAATCGTGACTTGATATTTTATTTTTGATCTGGTGTGCCTGTAGTTGATTCTGTTGGATGTGATGTTCTGCCATGCTTCTTCTGTAAATGGATAACCATAAACAACAATCCAAATAGAATAACAAAAACTGCTACATATAATACATATAGCATTTTCTTTAGCTTGAGGTACCGGCCATGCTTTCGCATCAAGGCAGAATAATTTTGATGGCGGTGGATTTTGCCAGCGCTTATAGGGTCTCTCCGTAAGCGTATTTCATTTTGTCCCATTGGCGTAGGTAATCGTTAATTTAAAGTTCTTTCTAAGTCTGTCAAGTGCGCGGTAGGTGCGCATCTTGGCACCGCTTTCAGTTATGTCCAATATAAAAGCTATTTCTTTAAAGTTCTTGTCCTCAAAGAACCGAAGCTCAAGTACTTCAAGCATATCGGTTGGCAATTCTTTCAGGTAGGTTAGCATCTGTCCTATAAGTTCTTCATCCCAGCCTTCATTGGCCATGTCGATCAATTCACGAACACGCACTTCTTCCAAGCTGAATACTTTGCTGTTCTTTTTGTTCCGATAGTATTTGTTCACTTCGTTGCTGGCAATTTTATAGAGCCATGCAGAGAAGGGGACACCTCTGAACTGATAGCGGTCAAGGTTTTTAAGTACACTCAAAAATGTTTGAGAGCAGAGATCAGACGTTAAGTCCTCATCATCCGTCTGTCGATAAATATAATTGAAGATTCTGTCGAAATACTTTTCATACAGGACGCTAAAAGCATTTGGGTTTCTCCTGGCGCGCTCCAGGATGGCGTATTCCTCTCGAATTTCATCTTCAGACATGCAAATTCAATTTATATAATAATCCGAAGGTCTATAGAAAGACACAATTAATCGATAATTAAATCAGGCAATTTATAGACAGGTTGCTCCGATGGAGTAACGGATTCGACCAACCTCAACGCTACATTTTGTATGAGAATAATCAGATTTAAGAAGAACTATTTGATACGTGTTAAATCAGCTTTCAGGATAACGATATCTTGCAGCTGATCAACTGGTTTAATAGCATGTGAATCATCATAACCTGACCATTGACTGTTGGCAACATAATAAAGCACATCACCTATCAGGCAACCGTTGGTCGGCTCATTAAAAGCCGGATGGTTATTATCGATAACAACCATGCTTGTAAGTTTATCCATTGTGTCGTTCAAAAAATATCGGGTCACTCGCATGGGGTGTATACCATTTTGGATAGCAATGAGACTATTCTTGTAAAACAACAAACCATCAATAGATTTTAGTGATGCATCGCCATCCAATGGCAATTGAATAAGTTCTTTAGTAGCAACATTAAGTCTGAAGATTCCTTTTATGTAATCAGCAATGAATAAATAATTGCCACCTGGTGCAAGAGTTATACCTTGAATATTCCAGAACTGCGATGATGTAAAAAAATCATCTGTGATTCCTGTTCTTTCATTGGTGCGAAATATGATATTGTTTTTACTATCCGATATAAAAAAGCCACCCTTCTGATCGGAACACATATCACCAAAAACACAATTCATCTCAGGATCTGCTAATGGATATTTCTTAATAAGCTTTTTT
>DATCRE010000461.1:0-2147 GCA_036569145.1 Cyclobacteriaceae bacterium | reverse complement strand
GTACAGGCTTCACCATTCAATGATTTAATGACAGCGCTGATCAATTTTTTATTTAACCATGTTATGTCAACTTCAAAGCCACCACGCGCTCTCAAGCCTTTAACTTCACCTTGTTGCCATGCATCTGGAATAGCAGGTAATAGATGAAGCTCTCTATATTGACTTTGCAATAACATTTCTGTCATGCCTGACGTACCTCCAAAATTTCCATCGATCTGAAATGGAGGATGAGCATCAAATAAATTAGGATACGTGCCTCCTGCATTGGAGTAATTCGTTCCTTCCATGCCTGTAATGGTTAACTGTTCTCTGATGAGCTTGTGTGCATGATTGCCATCAAGCAATCGGGCCCATACATTTATCTTCCAGCCTTTAGACCAACCTGTTCCGCTATCACCACGAAACTCAAGTGTTTTGCTTGCTGCTTTTGCAAAAGCTGGTGTGGTTCGTGGTGAAATTTCATTTCCCGGAAATAATCCGAAGAGATGAGAGATATGTCTGTGAGTAACTTCAGCATCATCCCAATCTTCTGACCACTCCTGCAGATTACCTTTCTTTCCGATCTGAAGTGGAAGAAGCTTAGCACGCTTATCAATCAATGTCTTTCTAAACTCTTCATCAACACCTAATTTCTCTGATGCCAGTATGAGATTGGCAAACAAGTCGCGCATGATTGACATATCCATTGTTGATGCAATGGCTACAGTTCCCTGGAAACCTTTATCATTAACAAAAACATTTTCAGGTGAGGTCGAAGGCGCTGTAACAAGTTTTCCATTTTTATCTTCTACTAACCAATCAAGACAAAATGCAGCAGCATCTTTCATTATCGGATAGGCTGTGTTTTTCAAATAGTCAACGTCGCCGGTAAATTGATAATGTTCCCAAAGATGCTGGCTAAGCCATGCACCACCCATTGGCCAGTTGGCCCACGAGGGGCTACCGCTGACAGGATTGGTTGTTGCCCATATATCAGTATTATGATGAACTGTCCAGCCAGAAGCATTGTAAAAATTTTTCGTTGTCTCTTTTCCGGTTACTGCCAAACGTCCTACATGATCGAGAAGTGGTGTATGCAACTCAGAGAGGTTACAGCTTTCTGCCATCCAGTAATTCATCTCGGTGTTTATGTTTGTTGTATAATTACAACTCCAGGGTGGTCTTACATGATGATTCCAGATACCTTGTAAGTTAGCAGCCATGCCACCAGGACGTGAAGAAGAAATCAACAGGTAGCGACCAAATTGAAAGTACAACGCTTCAAGTCCTGAATCAGTCTCGCCTTTCGTATAACGAATTAATCTTTCATCGGTAGGCAGATCAATTTTTGGATTTCCATTGATTGCAAAACTCACACGATTAAAATAATGCTGATAATCTTCAACGTGATTTTTCTTTAGTTGATCAAAGTTCAACGCGCTGGCTGCTGTAAGATATTGCTCTGCAATTTTACTTTCATCTTTACCTTCGCTTAAAGGGCATTTGTCAAAACCATTAAAGCTCGTTGCTGCTGAAAGAAATAATATTACTTCTGTTGCATCGCTTATCTGCAATCCATTTTCAATGGCATTTACTTTACCATCAATATTTTTTGCTCTCACTCGCAATTCAAATCGCATGCCTTTGCAACCTGATGGATCATTATAGACTACGGGTTGAGCCCACGTCTGCAAATAGCTTGGGTCTGTATGCGATGGTGTGTTACCTTTCATTGCCACTTCATTGGTACTGATAATGTTGTTCTTGAAATACAAAGGGCTTGAAGTATTGACCGTGAAATTTAACGCTCCCTTCTGGCTGGCGGTAAGACGAACAACAATAACCTGTTGTGGTGCTGAAACAAATTGTTCACGTGTATATTCTACGCCTGCAATTTTGAAACGTGTAGTAGCTATAGCGGATGAAATATCAAGATCACGATAGTAATCTGTTGGCTCACCGTTTACAGTGTAGTTCAGTTTAACATCTCCCAGTGGCTCGTATGATTCTGTAAAAAGACCTTGCATCTTTTTTGTCAGCTCTTCTGCTTTCGGATAATCACCATTGAACAATGCCTTTCTGATTTCAGGAAGATATTGAGATGCAAAAGGATTGGGATTAGTATTCACAGGACCTCCCGACCACAAGGTTGCTTCGTTTAACTGAAT
>DATCRE010000460.1:0-9357 GCA_036569145.1 Cyclobacteriaceae bacterium | reverse complement strand
AGAACAAAAAACAAATAGTGATTACAATGCGTTAAAATACTACTAAATCTATAGATAAAATATAAATATGAAATTCGACTATAAACCTTTATTAGATCTTGGCGAAGGAGAGCCAGTGATCTTGCTGCATGGTTTGTTTGGAAACTTAAGTAACTGGGGACATGTTGTTGATGAGTTTAAAACAACACATCGTGTTCTTATTCCAAGATTACCTTTCTATACACGTCCCATTACCAGGCAACGCCTTGATGATCTTGTTGATTACATCACTGACTTTGTAGAGGAGCATCAATTGCAAAAGATCATTCTTATGGGCAACTCATTGGGTGGGCATGTAGCATTGTTGTATGCGTGGAAATTTCCTGCGTTGGTAAGAAGACTCGTGCTGGCGGGAAGTTCAGGGTTATATGAAAATTCATTCGGTGGCACATTCCCTCGTGTAAAAGATTATGACTACATACGGGAGAAAGTGCAGAGTACATTCTATAAACCAGAGGTAGCTACAAAAGAATTAGTAGATGAAGTGTATGATACTGTGCAAAGTCGTGTCAACACGCTGAGCATAATAGGGCTCGCTCGGGCAGCACAACGTCATAACGTAGCGGATGTGCTTGGGCAGCTCGTTACGCCAACGCTTCTTGTTTGGGGATTACAGGATACTATCACACCACCTGAAGTAGCATTGGAATTCTACGACCGATTACCGAATGCTGAAATTGCTTTTCTCGATCATTGTGGACATGTGCCCATGATGGAACAACCACAACTTTTTAATCAACATGTTCGAAAATTTATTCTACGATAAATCACTTAACTATGCAGCGTTTGCTATTCCGGCATTCTTTGTTTTCCTTGGCTTGGAGTATGTTGCAGCTTTTCGTCAAAAGAAGCATGAGTTGTTTAAGTTTGATAGCTCCATTGCCAATATCAGCATTGGTATTGCAGAGCGTTTACTTAATCTTTTTCTCACAGCCAGTTTCTATGGAGTATTCACATTCATCTACAAGAAATTTGCAATATGGTCGATACCAAATCACTGGTCAGTTTGGGTAGCGTTAATTCTGTTAACAGATCTGGTGTGGTATTGGTATCATCGTTTTGGTCATGAAATAAATTTATTCTGGGCAGCGCATATTGTTCATCATCACAGTGAAGAATTTAACTATAGTGTGTCAGCGCGAATAACAACACTTCAGGCCATTGTTAGAAATGCGTTCTGGTGTATTCTTCCATTGGCAGGTTTTCATCCGGCTATGATCATGACCATTCTTATTGTACATGGCACATATTCATTTTTTACACATACGCAGTTGATAAACAAATTAGGTTGGCTTGAATATATTTTAATAACACCATCGCATCATCGTGTTCATCATTCATCGAATGAAAAATATCTCAACAAGAATTACGGTGACCTTTTTGTTTTCTGGGACAAGCTATTTGGTACGTTCGAAAGAGAAGATGAGAAACCTGTTTATGGACTTACACATCCATTGAAGAGTCACAGTTTTGTCTGGCAGCACTTTCATTACTTTATGGAATTAGGTTATGCTATGTCAACAGTAAAAGGTATCATACCAAAATTACGTATCATCTTTGGGAAACCAGAGTTGCTTGATCAGGATATCAGGCCGAGACTTGAAAAGATATACCTGTCAACGAAAATTGAAGCCAGCCCTACATTCCGATACAAATCATACCTGGTAATTCAGGTAATCATTACCGTGCTTGTATTGTTTTTCATCGCACTCTTTTATTTTCAGTTGAGCTTAACGGAAATTTTAGTGGCCACTGCTTTTATCTTCCTTACGTTGGTGAACTGCGGTGCTATGCTCGAGCAACGTCGCTGGATTTATTATTTGGAAAATACGAGGTTGCTTCTGCTCATAGGATATGCGAGCTACATTCTTCTTAATCCTATGATCTTTGTGTTCTCAATACTCTTTGTTATCCTGTTATCATCACCGTTAGAAAAACGATATTTAAAATTCATTTACGGTAAATGATGTTTCTTCAAAACGTAGTGTAAATGTTATACGATAAAAATCGTAGGCATCATAGAATAAAAAAAGAGTTGAACGTTGATTCAACTCTTTTTCATAGGAGTTTAATATAAATAATTACGCTAATTCTCTTAAATCAACAGGCACTACGCGCGACACACCTTTCTCAACCATCGTGATACCATAGATCACATCAGTGGAAGCCATTGTACGCTTGTTGTGTGTTACAATAACGAACTGTGAATCTTTGCTGAAATTACGGATGATGTTATTGAACTTGTCAATGTTGGCATCATCCAATGGCGCATCAACCTCATCGAAGATACAGAATGGTGCAGGCTTCAACAGGTACATGGAGAACAACAGGGCAGTAGCCGTCAATGTTTTCTCACCCCCTGATAGCTGGTTAATTGACAACGGACGTTTTCCTTTAGGCTTGGCAATAATTTCGATTTCAGAATCCAATGGATTGTTGATGTCCGAAAGTTTGATATCACAATCGTCTTCTTCATTGAAGAGCGAGCGGAATACACGTCTGAAGTGATCACGCACCAGGTTGAATGCATCCATGAACGTTACACTGGCAACAGCTTCAATTTCATTGATAGTATTCATCAATGAATCCTTAGCTTTTAATAAATCATCTTTCTGTGTATTGATGAAATCATTACGTTCCTTAATTTCAGTGTAAGCTTCCATTGCCATAGGGTTGATAGGTCCCATATTATCGAGACGCTGACGAATCTTGGCAACATCGGCACGCAATTGATCTTCATCCGCCTTGTTCAATGTTTCAGTTTCTTCCGGAGTAGGTTGTCCTAAAACAGCATCAAGATCAACATTGAATTCAACAGACAATCTCTCCTTAACAGAGTTGAGCTGCATCTTGCTTTCATTAAGCTGATTCTGCGACTCCATAAGCAGGTTGTCAATGTTCTGACGGTTGTGTTGTACTTCACGTAATTCCTTTTCAACCGTATCAATGCCAGCACGTGATTCGTAATATTCTTTCTCAGCTTCGCTCAGGCCTTTTTCCATGCCTTCTTTCTCTTCATACATGCCAAGAAGTTCATCATCATTGGTTTGACTTGATTCGATGATGCGTTTTATTTCCTCTTCATTTTTGCGAAGCTCTTCGTTGTTGATTTCAATTCGCGAGCTGCTCTGATCCATCGACTCCTGCTTGAAGCGAATCTCTTGTTCAGTGCTCTTAACTCTGTTTTCCTGTTGGTGGAAAAAGATGTTCTGCTCATTAAAAGCGTTAGATTTCTGACTCAACAATTCTGTTTGGGCAGCAACTTCAGCGCCCATGAGCGACAGTTTATTTTCCTGCTCCTGAAGATCTTTAAGAGCTGTCTGCGCTTTAGGCTTCAGCTCATCAAGTTCACCTAAGAGCGTATCGATTTTCTCTAGAATATCCTCACGACGTAAGTCTGCATTGCTGAGCATGGTGGCAAACTGTTCGCGTTTAGTGCGTATAGAAACATGCTCTTCATTAATCTGGCGAAGTGCGTTTTGTGTTTCTTCAATCTGTTGTCTCAGCTTATTGTTACGAAGTTTTTCAAGATCCTGCTGACGCATTAACAAGCCCTGGCGTACTTCTTCAAGTTTAACAGAAAGCTCTTTTATTTCTTTCTCTAATTTTTCAAGATTTTTCGCACGACCAATTTTCTTTCCTTCAAATAAACCAACGGATCCACCAGAAAGACTAAAGCGACGGCGTGTTAATTTGCCACTCTTGGTAATGAATGTATTCTCATCTGTTGCCGGAATATTTTTAATGTCTCCTTCATAAAGGTATACCTTATCAAGAATGTACGACATCAGCTTACGATACTTCGGATCGAACTCAATGATCTGCGTTGCCGGAAATGCGTTAGAGTAAATGCGAGGTGTTGATGCTTCAAACTTTTCGAATGAATCGAGTATGAAGAAGTGGGCTTTGCCTTTTGAAGCATCACTTAAAATATTGATTGCTTCATAAGCCTCAGCTTCATGTTCAACAATGTAGTAGTTGAGATAAGGCTCCAGGTAATTTTCTATCGCTACGCGATACTCTTCTGATGTTGTTAAAATATCAGAAAGCAATGGCGCATTCTTGCCTACTTTGCGTTTTAAAAACTTAATCGCTTCGGGGAAACCTTCCAGATTTTCAACAAGTGATTTGGTAAGGTTATATTCGTTCTGACGTGCATCAAGCTTACGACTGGTGACATTCATCTCTTCGCGAATCATGTCAATCGTCTTGTCGAGTGAAGACATACGGCTTTGTGCATCTTCTTCTTCTTTCTTCAGGCCTTCTAACTCTTCGGTCTTAACATTTATCTCAGATTGAAGCACGACCAATTTCTTTTCAAACTCAACAAGACTTGCGTTTTGCTGACTTGAATCGGAAGCTGTTCTTTCTAACTCTTGTTTGAAAGTAGAAACCTGTATCTCACGAATCTCTACACCTTTATTGATTTGGAAACTTTCTTCCTGACGCTCGCGCTGCACCTGGCGCAACGTATCTGCATCTGCCTGAAGGGCTGTGGTTTTTTTCTTTTGCTCTTCGTACTCAGCCTTTAAAAGTTCAAGCTTGCTATTGATTTCTGTTAAGATGCCTTCTGAAGTTGCCTTTTCATTTTCGAGACTTTGAATGCTGAAGCGGGCACGCTCATTGCTCTTCTTATCTTGTTCAATTTGATCGCGTAAACCTGCAGCACGATCATTCAGATAACGAAGTCTTTCATTCTTGATTTGCTTCTCACTTTCATATTGCCTGATCTTCGCTACAAATTCATTAATAGCTTTCTGACGCGATGAAAGTGTTTTCTCTTTGAGAATTAATTCTGATTTAGCCTTTTCGATAATAGCTTCTTTCTCTGCTATGTCTTTCGCTAAACCAATCTTGCGGTCGTTCTCTTCTTCAATTTGTTTCGTGATAGAGTTGAATTTCTCCTTCTGTTTATTCACGACAACCTTGGCAAGCGTAATGCTTTTCTCTTTGTAATCTTCTTTAACTTTATAGTAAGTCTCTGTTTGCTTGGCCTGCTTTTCAAGGCTCTTCATATTCTTTTCAATCTCGAAAAGCAAATCTTCAACACGCTCTAAGTCAGTGTCAGTGTCTTCAAGTTTCTTAAGAGTTTCCTTCTTACGCTTCTTGAATTTTGAAATACCAGCAGCTTCTTCAAAAAGCATGCGGCGGCTATTGTCTTTGTCATTCAGAAGATCATCAACCATCCCCAGCTCAATGATGGCATAGGTGTTAGATGCAACACCGGTATCCAGGAATAAGTTGGTAATATCTTTTAAACGGCAGGTAACGCCGTTTAATAAATATTCACTTTCGCCAGAGCGATAAAGACGACGTGTTATGGTAATCTGGGAATATTCTGTTGGAAGAATATTTTTGGTATTGTTAATTGTTAACGAAACTTCAGCCATTTGCTGTGCAGAGCGGCCACTGGTTCCGTTAAAGATCACGTTCTCCATTTTTTCAGATCGCAGAGCACTGGTTTTCTGTTCACCCAAAACCCAGCGAATAGAGTCAACCACATTTGACTTTCCGCAGCCATTAGGGCCAACAATACCCGTAATGCCTTCATCAAAATTGATCACAATCTTGTCGGCAAAACTTTTAAATCCTTTAATCTCCAGCTTGGCTAATTGCATGGTACAGTGTTGTTGATTCGGTAGTTTAAAAAACTTCTTTCGGCTGCAAGATTCCGACGAGCTTACAAGTTAAAGACAGATTTAAAGGTCTTTGACTTCCGGATTTCCTTTAAAAATCAGGGCTTATGTAAACGGCTCACAGTTGGGAAGTCGGCAAAGATAGTGTTATGACTTTGGCAATTCAAAATAAAAAATAATTCTGGTTTTCTTTTTTGATTTTATATCGCCAAATATCTGATTGTCATTGAATTAAATTATTTTTTAAGGCAATACAGAAGAGTGCTGGTATTGCTTCTAAAAAAAACACTGTTCTTGTCTTTTTATCAGCCTTTCACTGCAGGAAAACCTCATTTTACGCTAACAAGTTAAGCCTTTACCTGCTTAGCAATAATCCGATTTACAGGCTACTACATCCCACATAACTGCAATTGATTCTGCTTACCGAATTAGCAAGAAACATGCATGCTCAAAGACTTGCCTTTAACTATCATTGCTCTGGAATGATTGCATTGAATCAGGTTTTTATAACGGTGATTTGAATGGTTAAACCAGATGGTGAACGGGCGGCAAAAGCGCAAAAACTGCCCTTGCAATGGTTTTTTTAATTATTTTTTATAGATTTGTTAAGATGGAACTGAAGTATTGGATTTACATTATTGTTGGTGTAATCTATGTTTTGAGTAAATTAATGAAGAAACCTGGAGGGTCTTCAACCGATATTCCGGATGTAGAACAGCCTGCTTCAAGACCAACGACAGAACGTTCCATACCAACTTCTCAACCTCAAAAGACCTTAACGTTTGAGGAGTTGTTAAGAGAGATTACAGAGGCAAAGACTATTCAGGAGAAACCGAAATCATCACCCAAGCCTGTGTTTGCAGACTATGATGAGGACGAAGAAGAGGAAGCTAAAAGTCTTGAAACAATACCATCGCACAACTACAATAAAAAACCTGTAGTGTATGATGAATATGAAGAAGGAAAAAAGATTGCTTTTAACCGTCCTTCACTTGAAGAGACGACAAAATTATCGGACACCGATGTGAGATTCGGAAAATTTAAGGTGTTTGAAGAAGAGAAGCAGGAAGATTTTTTGAGTAACTATATGAAGGACCTGAGAGATCCTGAAGGATTCAGAAGAGCATTTGTAATGAGCGAAATTCTGAACCGAAAATATTGATTTTTTAAGCTAAACATACACAGCCCCTTGGCTGCTTTTTAGTATACTGATTTTTTAAGCTGACATTAGTGACCTTGAGTCTTTTTGTACCGGTTACTATAATTTTTTGAAGACTATATATATTGAATGATTTAAACATCCCTGGCATGAAGGCGATTAGAGTACTGTTAATCATTGTTTTCACGGTAACAATAATTAATTCACCTTGCTGGTCACGCTCTTCGGAGTGTGATAAAATTGAGGCCAAAGTAGAAACAGAAAAGACAGTAGCTGGTCAATCTAACGGTAAAGTCAAGGTTAATCTCCTAAAAGGCGATCAAAGTTCTGCTAAATATATTTTTTGCAAAGCAGAAGGTGAAGTTTTGAATGAGAATCACTTTGATAAAAATAGCCTGGATGGACTTCCCAAGGGAGACTATATATGCATAATCAGTACTTCAGAGTGTACCAAGAAAATAAGTTTCACTATTGAATGAATAAAATTTTTACAAGCCGCCAGATCATGAGATCAATATTATTAGTCCTGGCTATAAGCTGTTTTAGTTTTTTAGCAGCTGGTCAAACTTATAATTACGTAAAAGGAACTTTAAACATAACCATCAAGGCATTCAATCCTTGCGGAAGTCCTACGGCTGCCGATAATGGTTACATCCAGATAACAGCTAATGCTGCGAGTGGTGGTACAGCAACATTGATATTTATAAGTGGTAGCAGCAGTGGTATAAGTGATGCCGGCGTTGCGATTCCTGTTGGATCAACCTATACCTTTACGTCATCCAAAGATTTACCTGATGATACCTACAACATTATCATCAAAGATCCGTCAAACACGATCAATACTTTTGCTACTCCTGTAACGTATCCGCCAATAGTATTAACTGATCTTGCTGCGGTTACTCTTTCAGAAGATATCAGAACCGACAATACGGTTTGTACTTTTCCAACAACAGGTCAGATACAATCTTCAATTTCCGGTGGTTCTAAGGCACTTTCCGGAGGAGGTTCATATACATACACCTGGTCTTCTAACAATTCATTATCAGGATTGCCTGTAACAGGGGTAACGGATGGAACAACGCCACTTAATCTGGCAACCATACTGGGCGTGGCTGGTCTTCCCGGTGGTACTTATGTATTACAGGTTGTAGATAATTATGGTGTGTGCGGCACGGCATCGCGGTCATTCATCATCACAGATCCTTCGCCCACTACGTATAACATTACCACAGCTAGTCCTTTAAGTATTTGTACAGGCGATAACATAGCCATATCGTTAAGTGGTTCGGATGGTGCTTCTGTTACCTATGAAATTCGTCAGAACGGAGCTGCAACAGGTATAACTTTTTCAGGCACAGGTGCGAGTCCTTTTACGATGACTTTTCCAAGCACTACATTTGCCGATAACGACGTAATTCAGGTAAGAGCAACGGATGGATTTTGCTCGCCGGCAACAATGTCTGGTGTAGTAGCATTAACAATAAATCCGTTGCCAACGGCTACTATTAGTGGAGGAGGAGCTGTCTGCTCCGGTAATCCGTTGCCTAACGTTACATTCACCTTTACAGGTACAGCCCCTTACAACTTCTCTTATACCGACGGCACTACTCCTGTATCAATTTCAAATTATGCATCGAGTACATATACCATTACCAATGCTCCGGTAGGTACATACTCTGTTACTGCATTGTCGGATGCTAACACTTGTGTTGGTACCAGCTTAGGTACGCCAGTATCCGTTGTGGTAAATCCACTGCCAACGGCTACCATTAGTGGTGGAGGCCCTGTATGTTCAGGTTCGGCTCTTCCTAACGTAACATTTACGTTTACCGGTACAGCACCATTTACATTCACCTATACGGATGGTACAACGCCAGTTACTGTAACCAATCATCCATCGACAACTTATACAATCAGTAATGCACCTGTAGGTACATATTCAGTAACTGCTTTAACCGATGCGAATACCTGTAGTGCAACTAGCTTGGGTACACCCGTTTCAGTTATAGTGAATCCGTTGCCAACGGCTGCTGTTAGTGGTGGTGGTACGGTTTGTTCCGGGGCAACACTTCCTAACGTAACCTTCACATTTACCGGCACAGCACCATTTACATTCACGTATACGGATGGTACAACACCCGTTACTGTAACGAATCATCCGACAACGACCTTTACGATTAATAATGCTCCGGCAGGTACGTATTCAGTAACCGCATTAACGGATGCTAATTCATGTAGTGCAACAAGTTTAGGTTCATCTGTTGCTGTTGTTGTTAATCCATTACCAACGGCTACCATTAGTGGTGGAGGTCCTGTATGTTCCGGGTCACCACTTCCAAATGTTACGTTTACATTTACAGGTACAGCGCCTTTTACGTTTACCTATACTGATGGTACGACACCTGTTACTGTAACGAATCATCCGTCAACAACCTTTACGATTAATAATGCACCAGTAGGCACTTATTCAGTAACAGCATTGACTGATGCAAACTGTACAGGTACAAGCTTTGGTACACCTGT
>DATCRE010000459.1:0-4239 GCA_036569145.1 Cyclobacteriaceae bacterium | reverse complement strand
GACTATCACTGCTGGGTATAATCAATATTTCAGGAGGAAGATCTTGTTGCGTCTGCGCCACACGAAGCTTGCCAACAGTCTCTGCCTTGTCGGGTTGATCCTGTACAATAAATTCAATAATAAGAGGTGAGTTTTTTAACGAGTTGAACTGACTGCGTGAGGTATGCCATGTCAATAAACCCTGCGATGTTAACGTTGCTCCCTCGGGCATTTTTGAAAGAATAGGTTTAAATGAAAGTGGATCACCATCAGCATCATATACATAATCACTTGAGAACTGATACGTGTTTTGTGTTGACTGCTTAATATAAAATACCGGAAGTTCTTCCACCACCGGTGGACGGTTAACATGCTTCACAGTAAATGTAATGGGTTTACGCGTGCGTGTACCATCAGCCCATGTTGCTTGAAAGATCACGGTAATGTCTTTTGTTTTGGCAACGCGATCAACCAGATCATAGGAAGGTTGCCAGGCAAAGTTTCCAAGTGTGTCGAAACGAATACCAAGATCTTCCGTGATTTCTATTGAAAAATGTTTTATTGCGTCAGCAGCATTTGCCTTTACTTTAAAAGACAATAACTGGTTTTCATTCAGCACATTCCATCCTACAGAATCTGGAAAAATAAGTTCATGTGAGTTTTGAGCTTTAGCTACTATAGATATTAAAAAAAATGCAATACAAAATTGAAAGTGCTTCACCATGTTTTAGTTAAGTGCCGTAAATTTAGCAAGATCAAATTTTCTATTTATGCCGGTTAAGGAAAAGAACGACAAGACAAGGAATTTTTTTGCAGATGTTTATGAAGTTGTTAAGCTCATACCAAAGGGGAGGGTAACAAGCTATGGGGCTATCGCACATTATTTAGGCACAAAAGGAAGTGCACGTATGGTAGGCTGGGCAATGTATGGCTGCCCCAAAGGAGTTCCTGCACATCGAGTTGTAAATAGTGCAGGCTTGTTAACAGGCAAACATCATTTTAAAACTCCTGAGACGATGGAGAAACTTTTGAAAAAAGAGGGTGTTGAGGTACTTAACAATAAAATCAAGCATTTTAAAGAGCTAATGTGGAATCCATCGATTGAATTACTATAATAAGACCCAAAGCGAGAAAAATTCATCCCAAAACTGGATTTTCTAATCTGAAAATCCGTCAAATCCTGACAAATCAGGCCTGTTTCTTACATGGCACGTCGTTGGCATATATGCTATCATAATGAAGCAAAGCCTATGAAGACGTCATTCAAAATTTTGATTCTGATCGCAGTGATGGCATCGTCGTCAATTGTAATGGCTGACAATGTCAGTGATAATGTTGGAGGAAAAGGAGCTAAACACAAAAGCTTGTTTGTAGTAAAGACACACAAGAATCTGATGGGTGCCCAAATCGAAGTATTTACTTCATCAGGTGAATTGCTCACATCTCAAACGCTTCACAGAAAGAAAATGATCATCGATTTCTGCGATGCACACTTGGGCATTTACACGATTAAGGTTACAAAAGGAGTGAATTCTAAAGAATTTCATTTTATAAAAAAATAACTATTGAATGACCTGGCAGACGGCCAGGATAATCTTCAATAAGATAAAGTGGGGTTGGTTTTAATCGGGAATCCAGGTCATCTTGTTGCAAAACGGGGTGACCTTTTCCTTTATAGCCACTTTAGATTTCATAGTGATTGCGCTTTATCGTCATGCTTTGAGACAAGCCACAAGCCAATAAATGTGATGAGTCCATTCACGATCAGAATTTCAATTCCAAAAATGTATCCGTTAAAAAGCTTCTCAGAATAAGAACTGATAAGATAGGAGAGTGCTGGTGAGAGCAAACAAATTACTGGTACGAGTTTATCTTTTACTTTTCTTTTCGTTAACAATCCAAAAGTAAAAAGTCCTAATAATGGACCATAAGTATAACCCGCAATATTTAATACAGCATCAATAACAGATCGTTTATTTATTTCTTTAAAAACCAGAATGATGACGAGAAACAATAATGAGAATGCTATGTGAACAATGAACTTTTGCCTTTTCTTCTGATCTTCTTCTTTGTTTTTGAAATTGAGAAAGTCGATACAGAACGAAGTTGTTAATCCTGCTAATGCTGAGTCGGCGCTTGCGTAAGATGATGCGGTAATGCCTAGCAAAAAGAAGATGCCCACCACAAGACTGAAATTATTTAATGCAAGCGATGGAAAGAGTTCATCACTTGACGCCGGAATGGGAATGTTATTTTTAGTGCTGAATATGTAGAGCAGCGCACCGAGTGTCAGGAAGAGAAGATTCACAACTACAAGGATGATGCTGAACCAGAACATATTCTTCTGCGCTTCACCCAGATTTTTACAGGTGAGATTCTTCTGCATAATTTCCTGATCCATACCTGTCATGGTGATGGTAATGAATGCACCTCCTAAAAATTGTTTGAAGAAAAATGATTTTGAATTAATATCATCAAAGTAAAAAATCCTTGAATACGAACTTGATTGTATCGTATCAATCAAAGATGAAAATGAAAGATCTAACCGGCTTGAAATCTGCCATACAGCAATGCACACCGCTGAGACTAAAAACAGAGTTTGAAATGCATCTGTGTAAACAATGGTTTTAACACCGCCACGAAATGTATAAATCCAAATCAGAACAATAGTAGTTGCTACTGTTACAACAAACGGAACTCCCCACGCATCGAATAAAAAAAGTTGGAGCACGGTAGCTGCCAGATATAAGCGTAAAGCAGAACCAATAGACCGTGATACCAGAAAGAAAAAGGCTCCCGTTTTATACGACCAGGTATCAAATCGTTTTTCAAGATAAGTATAGATTGATATAAGATTTAATCTGTAATACAATGGCATCAACACGCCAATGATAACCCAGTAACCGACTAAGTAGCCAAGAACAACTTGAAAATATCCAAACCCGCTTTTGCCAACATTTCCAGGAACGGAAATAAATGTAAGGCCTGAGAGTGATGATCCAATCATTCCAAAAGCCACAAGATACCATGGCGATTGTCTGTTGGCCGTGAAAAAAGTATTGGTGTCAGCACCTTTGGATGTGAGGTATGATATTAAAATAAGTGTGGTGAAATAAATGATTATGATAACGAGTACGAGTGTTGGCGTCATGGAAATTTTACCTCCTGCGGTTTTTGGGAACGTATGAATTCTAATCGATAGGCAAACTTGTCATTTTTTTTTATCTTTGAAAGTATATTTGCCTTTTCGGTTTATGAGTTATTCTTATCAAGAGGAGCAGCTAGTTGATGTGTTGGAGGCGATTGAGACCACCGATTTAGTAGATCTTGTGGTGTTCAATGATGATTTTAATACCTTCGAACATGTTATTGAAACGCTTATCAAGGTTTGTAAGCATACCCTTGAACAAGCAGAGCAATGCACGCTTATCATTCATCACAAAGGTAAGTGTGCTGTAAAAAAGGGATCTATAGATTTACTTAAGCCGATGCGTGATGCTATCTGCGAAGCTGGTATCGATGCCCGGATTCTTTAAAAGAACATTTAATTATTGCCAAAGATAACGGATGGATTATCCTTCCAAATTAATTGAAGAGGCTGTAGCCCAAATAGCCAAGCTACCTGGCATTGGAAAAAAAACAGCGCTTCGTCTGGCATTGCATCTTATCAAAGAGAAGGAACAAAATACACTGGCCTTAACTGACGCTCTCAGAAATCTTCGCCTCAACATCAAATTCTGCGACACTTGCCATAACATTTCAGACACTGAACGTTGTTCTATCTGCAGTAGTCACAAGCGCGACAGGTCTATTGTATGTGTTGTTGAAGACGCCAAAGATGTGCTGGCTATTGAAAACACATCGCAATACAATGGTTTGTATCATGTACTCGGAGGAGTTATCTCGCCCATCAATGGCATTGGCCCCGCCGAATTGAAAATAGATTCACTCGTAAGTCGTCTTGAAAAGAATCAGCATGAAATTCGAGAGTTAATCCTGGCACTGAGTCCTACTATGGAAGGCGATACAACAGCCTTCTACATCAACAGGCGTATTAAGGATGTTCAGATAAAAGTAAGTGTTATCGCCCGTGGTGTGCCTGTAGGCGGCGACCTGGAGTATGCCGATGAAATAACATTGGGCAGAAGTATTATTGGCAGAACGTTGTTTAATTAAAGTCATCTTAATTGGAAGATTAGTTTTATTGGTTCTGATTCGAGTCGCATTAAGTAATTGTGACTGTCAATATGACAGTGTAAC
>DATCRE010000458.1:0-2292 GCA_036569145.1 Cyclobacteriaceae bacterium | reverse complement strand
AACACTGCAAAAATATTCAACGTTAACAGGTCTTACATACACCTATAGAAATTCATTCTATCAAACGCATTCATTACGGGCAGAATATTCAACGGCGTGGATAAGTGACAGCATACTTATAAAAAACGAAAATTATTTTGGCCCTGGCAGAAGACGTCAGTATTATGGTGGATTAACATACACGTTTTTATCTGAGCATCGCGATGTGATAGCATATCCACTAAATGGATACCAAACGCTGGCGATCGTTTCAAAAACAGGTTTGGGACTTGGTGATGACCTTAACAAATTTGAAATCAACGTTTCGTTGTCAAATTTCAAAGACCTTAAGAGAGGATTTTACTTTGCAAATTATGCCAACGTTTATTGGAGCACATCGCACGGTGTGCCCTATGCTAACTATAGTGCATTGGGTTATCGTAAGCAATTTGTAAAAGGTTATGAAACGTATGTGATAGAAGGTCCATATTATTTCCTGAACAAAGCCACTCTAAAGAAGCGAATATTTTCCAGAAAAATTAACTGGGAGTTAATGCCCCGGGGGTTTGAATACATACCGCTGTCGCTCTATCTAAAATCGTATTGCGACTTGGGCTATGTTAGAAACTACCCGTACTACCAGGAGAATAATTTTAACACTCGCTTATCAAATACACTGCTGGCAGGCGTAGGTGGCGGGCTCGATATTGTTGCTTCATACGATGTAGTGCTTCGCCTGGAGTACACCATGAATGCTCAGGGAAAGAATGGCTTTTACTTTCACCTGAAAAAAGAATTCTAATACTTCACATCATACCGGATTTTTAGGTCTTTACTTTTTACTGATTGAGAATACATTTCTCTTCTTTTGCAAAAAGATTCTAAATGTATAGATCAAAGTTAGTTCTCTTATTTTTACTGTTACAGCATACCATTAAAGCTCAAAGTGTATCTTCCTTTATGGGATCACGATCTTATGCTTTAGGTAATGCTACCGCATGCATTAATGATGAGTGGTCCATCTTCAATAATGTTGCTGGTCTTACCGGTATAAATGAAGCCACAGCCTCTGCCAGTACTTTGGCAAGACCGGCTTTAAAGGCAGCTAACAAATCGGCATTTGTATTTGCAGCACCACTAAAACATGGTGCAATGGGAATTGGCGCGTTTCATTTTGGAGATGCTCTTTATAGCGAGAATGTCGCCGCTATGGGCTATGCGCACAAACTGGGAATTACTTCGTTGGGAATTAAACTAAACTATATCCAGTTTAACGCTGAAGGATATGGATCAAAAGGTGTGATTAGTGAAAGTCTTGGAGTGAACACACAACTAACACCCAAACTTTCAATAGGTGCGCATATTGTTAATGTCACACAGCCCAGAATATCAACGAGCGACAATGAAAAATTACCTACCATCTTAATTGCCGGAGCTGGCTTTAAAGCTAGTGAAAGTGTTTTTATAACCTCTGAACTTGAAAAGAGCATCAGCCTGAAAACAATTTTAAAAGCTGGTCTCGAATATAAGTTTCAACAGAAGTTCTTTTTCCGAACGGCCTTTTCTACAAATCCTGATGCCGGATATTTTGGAGTAGGATTTCAACCAACGAAATTAAAATTCGATTATGCTTTCAGATTCGAACCTAATGTAGGGTCTGGTCATCAGGCAACAATCGGCTATCGTTTTCTCAAAAAATAGAAACGATAAGACAATGAAGAAATACCTGATTTTGTTTCTGATTCTTTTCGTAGCAATAATTTATTCTCGAGCCCAAAACTATTCGAACAAAAATATTGATATCTCGGCATTAGCAGATGCATTGTTTCCCGTTCAGGATCAAGATGCGAACTACAGCGATCTCTATGAAAACATAGTTCAGCTTATGTCTAACCCAATTGATATCAACAAGACATCACCAGAAGAACTCCGTTTTTTGAATATTCTTTCGGAAACACAAATACAAAATCTTCTTAATCATATAGCAAATAATGGTGAGTTAATTTCCATTTATGAATTACAAACTATTCCTGATTTTGATATTCAAACCATTCAGCGGATCACACCATTTATTATAATCCATGATCAATCACAATATATTAATCAGTCGTTGGCAAGACGAATTCTGTTAGAAGATAACAACTACTTCCTGGCGCGATATGAGAGAAATCTTGAATTAAAAAAAGGATTCAATCATGAAGTTACCGATGCACAAAAATTTAAAGGATCACCTGATAAATTATATTTTCGTTTCAGAACCAGTAAACCAGGAGATTTTAGTCTGGGTTTTACAGCAGAGAAAGATGCTGGCGA
>DATCRE010000457.1:0-2231 GCA_036569145.1 Cyclobacteriaceae bacterium | reverse complement strand
TTAAATTCAGGTTTACGTTGATTGATGAGTACACTTCCACCTAATGCATCACTACCATACAAGGAGCTCGCTGTGCCAAGTTGAAGATTCACATCTTCGAGAAGGAAGCCGGGGAATAAAGAAAAATCAGTTTGACCAAGTGTTGGCGAGCTGATGTTCATGCCATTCCATAACACTGCAGTATGTGAGGCTGACGTTCCCCGAATAGCTATGGTTGACAATTGATCGTTACCGTAGTTCTTAAAATAAATGGAAGAAGTCTGCGAGAGTGACTGTTGAAGAAAAGAAGAGTTGGTAAGATTAAGTTGTTCAATTTTAGTACCTGCAGCATATTTGCTTATAGGCATACCGTACACCGTTACCTCGTGGAGGTAAGCTGTAGTGCTATCCTGCTGTTGACTGTACGCGCAGAAATAACCAAGCCACAATAACCAGAAACAATGTCTCATGCTTTTTGAATCGATAACGTAAACGTCATTCAACTCAAAGCCTGAAAATAAAAAGTGATACGCAGAACGAAATTAATCGATCACACCATCAGCCTTTCACCCGAAAGCTTTGATACTAAATCCGGACATCAGGCAGGTCTCCTGGCTTTCCACATCACTGATGCCTTCCCGTTGTGTTAAACAGTGGCTAAAGATGTCAGCAATTCTTTATGTGGATTACAGTTGCGGGGACAGCTCCGGTATTACACCGGTATTCCCTTTTAATCTACGGATGATGTGATCAGCCGTAAAACCAAATTTCCGATGCAAACATAACCTTTGAGGTGCAAAGTTCAAAGCTTCACTTAAGTAGAAGCATAACCTCTGCATTGAACTTTGAATTTTAATGGACTATTATTGTGCCATGAAACATATAGCATCACTATTCATCATTCTTGCAATCTTTGGTTGCACTGCAAAAAAAACAGAAACCAAAGAGACGACTACCAGCAATACAAAAACAATTATAAAATATGCTGAAGGCTTTAAGATTACGTCAATTGGAAATGCAACACGTGTTGAAGTAACCTATCCTTTTCAGGGAGCTACATCAGGTTATACATATTTATTGGTTCATAGAGGTGAAGTAATTCCTGATCATGATGCTAAAACAAAAGTGATCACCGTTCCGCTCTCTTCCATAGTGTGTACTTCAACAACGCATATACCTTTTTTAAACTACTTGGGTGAAACAAATGCATTGATTGGTTTTCCATCTACCGATTACATCAGCTCTGACATTATGCGCAAGCGTGTTGATGAAGGCAAGGTTCTTGAACTCGGCGTTGATAAAGGTATTAACATGGAAAGATTAGTATCCTTAAAGCCAGATATGGTTATGGGTTATACTATGAGCAGCGACTATGGACAATTCAAGAAGATGGAAGAGTTGGGTATTGACGTTGTTATCAACGCAGAATATTTGGAGAAACATCCGTTGGGCAGAGCAGAGTGGATAAAATTTATGGCGTTGTTTTTTGATAAAGAAAAAATGGCCGACTCTGTTTTTAATGCCATAGAGAGTGAATACCTGGATGCGAAAGCTAAGGCAGATTCTATCAAGCAAAGACCAACTGTACTGAGCGGTATTGTATATGGTGATGCATGGTTTCTTCCAGGTGGACAAAATTATGCAGCGAGATTATTTCGTGATGCTGGGGGTAATTACATATATGGCGATGATACGAGCAATGGGTTCTTGCAACTAAGTTTTGAATCAGTATACAACAAAGCACATAATGTTGATTACTGGATTGGTGTTGGCTCTTACAATACGTTACAAGAAATTGAAAATGCTGATCAGCGATATACCAGGTTTAATCCATTCATCGCTAAACAAGTCTATACTTATAATGCGCGAATGGGAGCAAAGGGTGGAAGTGAATTTATGGAGCTCGGATACCTGAGACCTGATCTTATTTTAAAAGACCTTGTAAAAATACTTCATCCTGAAGTTTTGCCTGACTATCAACTTTATTTTCATAAGAAGCTGGAATGATAAAAAAATCTATCCAGTTAATTTTCTAATGCTTTTAACATCGTTGAATGAACCTGATCAGATGTTAGACTGCATACTGTCATGGTTGATAGATACAGATGTATATATTAATAAGGAGATAAATTTTTTATTCTCTTAGATTATTTTTTGAGGTACATTAAACCTTGCCATTGTGTTACTGTCTAAAGTCCATTAAAACACAAACACCTAACACAATGGAAAACAAGAATAGAAAATCAGCGAAA
>DATCRE010000456.1:0-9330 GCA_036569145.1 Cyclobacteriaceae bacterium | reverse complement strand
TATTCTACCGCTGCTGTTTTTCTTATGGTTGCTGAACAGAATTCCACCACCGGATAATGAAGACGTGAAGCTGAGAACAAAGCGTGAGCCCATGAACGCTGACGAACGCAAAACATTTCTCAAAACATTCTGGCCCGGCATTATATTGTTTGTTCTTGCTTACATGCTCTTAACAACCTTCCGCGATTTCAGAGATAATTTTTCTGCTGAGGTTTGGAAAACATTGGGCTACGGAAATTCACCCGAGATCTTTACGACTACTGAAATTCCGGTATCCATTGCTGTGCTGATTATCATGGGAAGTCTCATGATCATTAAGAATAATAAAATTGCGTTGATGGTTAATCACATCATCATTATGATCGGCATGATTCTCATCGGCATCAGCACGTTTATGTTTTCACATGCTATGATCAATGCTCCTGCCTGGATGATCTGCATAGGATTGGGTTTATATCTTGGCTACGTTCCTTTCAACTCCATATTTTTCGACAGGCTCATTGCTTCATTTCAATATGTGAGCACCGTAGGATTTATCATGTATGTAGCCGATTCGTTTGGCTACCTTGCCAGCATCTCGGTATTGTTCTTTAAAGAGTTTGGTTATGCCAAACTAAGCTGGCTTAATTTTCTCATCTCAACTGGCTATATACTTTCTATTTCGGGAATGTTGTTAATCTTTGGATCTATGGTATATTTTATTGTTAAGCACAGACAGTGGGCTGTGAAGAATTCTGTTCAGGAAAAAGATGAGCTTGTTGAAGTGCCTATTTAGGTAATTTCTATCTTTATCTCGCGCGGAACTTAGTTCCGTGCGCTCAATAAAATTTATCAAGCAATACAGAAATTAGATTCACGGAACTTAGTTCCGTATTTACTTATCTAGTTCAATGATTTAACTCAAATATTATTTCGACAAGGCATGATTCTGGAACAAAGTTCCAGTTAACAAGTAACTTTCTACCTCAAAAATTTTTAGCAGGCGCACGGAACTAAGTTCCGCGCTAGACTGATGGAGGAGTTCTATCAAACAGTTCATAGTATTTGTTACTACTTTTATCACAATATGGTGCTTTCCGTGAAATCGATTCAATTTCTTTCGAGTATCCTTTAAAAAATCGAACGCATTGCTTTTTTAAGTCTACACAATAGGCTGCCAAATGATCCTTTGTAACTATTTGAATAATGTTAGTTTGATTTAAATCGGATCGAATCTTTATCAATTTCGATTCTTTCACTTCTTGAATCTTAAGTTCGTTGTCTCTTTTCAATTCAACGTCAAAGAGTTTAGAGTCAATTACTATAACTGGGAAATATAAACTGCATTGCTTAACTCTTGTATCATTAAACTTTCCAACAAAATAACGAATAGCTTTTGAGACACTAGTCGTGGCCGCATAGGTGTTGTCCGGCCCTGATGAAAATGCTTGTGTCACACCATAGCCTAGATTAGTATTCTCGTATTGAAAGAAATTGATGGCTTTCTCGACATTTCTTTTTCTAGATGAAACCATTCTATTCTCAATCTCTTTTAAAAGAATCTGTCCATTCGCTGTAGATTCAATCTGGTCATAGTGTAGATATCTTCTAAATACGTCGCTGGATTTAAATATCAACCATGGCTTATCAGTACTTTTTTTACACTCAATTACAAAAGTTAAGTTGAAACTAACCCTGATAATACTTTAGTGTAATAGCAAACTAGATCAATTTCTCTTGACTGATTACTCTCTGTATCTTGATAATATACAGATTGGGCTATTTGAAATCCTTTTCCTCTAAATGTTCGAGCCGTAAACATTTCAAGGTTATATCCTTGGGTATCTAACCAAACTTTTATTTTGCTACCTAAATCATTTTTCATTTCGTTATTAATAAATTAACTATTCATTAGAAAAATCAGTATAGAGAACCCTTTATCTCACGCAAAACTTAGTTCCGTATTTACTTATCTAGTTCAATGATTAACTCAAATATTATTTCGACAAAGCATGATTCGGGAACAAAGTTCCAGTCAGCAAATAACTTTCTATTCAAAAAGTCTTACCAAGCGCACGGAACTAAGTTCCGCGCGAGAACCTGTAATCTCTATCTCGTGCGGTCCCACGCGAGACTCGGGATATTTTTAAAATTCTTTCATACCGTCATAAATTGCAAAGCAATTAATCCTCTATTTAGAGCCTCTCTTTTCTCTTTAAATCGTATATAATTTTCACAATAGTGTCGAGTTTTTTCCTATCAATTGGCAGTTGCAAGCTTTTAGAATCACCGTTTCTAAATGTCATTTCAACGGTATTATAATAGCCACCACTGTTACCTCTTCCATTAAAAAAATCCACAAGTTCCCATCCATCAGAATGAATTCCACCGCATCTTATCGAAATCAAATCTGAAAGATTATATTGATCAATTCGCGTAAACTTTTTAACTGCAGATGTCTTAATATGTAAGAGCAATGTATCAGTGACTGCCAAGTCGTCCTTGGGTTTAGCGATGAAATAAAAAACGACCAGACCGGCCAAGACAAATTTGATAAATTGAAATTCATTCTCCAAGGGAAGCTGTAAAGCTCCGATTCCTAGAAAGATCATTACGAAGATTCTCCTTATCCATGTCCATTCACGTTGGAAGTAGTTCGTTCGGTATATCAATTTATTTTGATTTAGCATATTGAATGAAGCTTAAACTTGTTCATGAGCAGTGTTTGCATTGGTGTATTGTTTGTCACAAGACCTGTTAGTCTAACTATACACTCATTATTCTGTCGATTCATAATATAACGTTACTGCACCACAACCAAATGTTTTTGTTTTAAAGAGTTTAAGATCAATTCTATCCCTGATGTTTTTGAATAATGGTAAACCACTTCCTAAAATAGTTGGATGGACAGTTAGTTGATATTCATCTATTAAGTCAAGTTGCGCTAAGGCTACTATTAAACTCGGACTGCCAACTAAAATGTTTTTACCTGTTTGTTGCTTGAGTTCTAAAATATCTTCTCTAATGATTTCATTTTTTAATTCTGTATTTCTCCAACTAACATTTTTCAGCGTTCGTGAAAAAACAATCTTTGAAATATTATCTATTAACGCTGCAAATTCATCCGTTGATTTATTGCCAGTAGGTTTTTCTACGATTGATGGCCAATAACTTTCCATAAGTTGGTATGTTATCCTTCCGTATAAAAGCACACCGGAATTCTTTAGTAGCTCACTATAGTGCTGGTGTATTTCATCATCTACAGCAGTCATTGCCGTGTGATCACAAAATCCGTCCAGTGTCATGTTGATTGCCGCTATTAGCTTTCTCATAGTTGTTTTTTGCAGAACGTTTCAAGTTAGCATAGGTCGTCAATTCGCTTCAATAATTTCCATCTCTGTTCTGCGATTAATTTCGCGACCACCCGTCTCGTCATCATTTGATACAATAGGGCGCTCAGCACCGTAGCCTTTTGCTGATAAACGAGATGCCTTAATACCATGCGCAATCAGGTAATCGACTACCGCAGTAGCGCGTTTGAGTGATAACGCTTTATTGGCAGCGGCATTTCCTGTATTATCTGTATGACCAATGATTTGAACGGTAAGTTTCGGATTACCTATTAACAGCTCATGAATGTTTTCAATCTCTGCAACGGATTCGTTTTTAAGATCTGATTTGCCAACATCGTAAAAGATGTTTTTCAAAATCACTTTCGAACCAACTTCTGCACGCACCATGATAATGTGAGTATCAATCTCCTGTTGTTCGGCAAATTTTGGAAGGTTAAAGTTTATAGAGTTAAACAGATAACCGGATTTCTCAGTGGACACACCATAGTTACCACCATGAGGAATAATCAATTCAAAATTGCCGCCAATAGAATCAGTAGTAATTCTGGATATTATCTTTTTAGTTTCATTATCAACAAGTGAAATGGTTGCGCTCAGCGGCGCTGCTGTATTTTCATCAATGACTTTACCACGAAGTATGGTTACAACTTTCTTAGCTATACTCGCTTGAATGATTGGATCAGCAAAATCTGTATTCTTCGGTTTCGCGACGGTAGCTACTGGCTTCTCTTCAACCACAACAGGTTTTGGTTTGGGCTTATATTTAGGTTCAAGAAATGTAATGGAATAAATATCAGTCTCTCCAAGCCCGCCTTCTTTCATGGTAGAATAATAGCCTTTCTTCTTGTCGGCTGAAATCGTAAAGAATCCGTCATACTCCCAGGTGTTAATAGGCCAGCCCAGGTTTTCGGGTTTACGCCATTTACCATTTTTAAATTCACTGATGAAAATATCGCTGTTGCCCAGGTTGGGATGTCCATCGGAAGAAAAATACAACGTTACTCCATCCGGGTGGATAAAAGGCGCATCTTCATTTTCTGGTGTGTTAATCACCGGACCAAGATTGGTCGCCTTACCCCAATCTCCTTTACCATCAAGTTCACTAACGTAGAGATCAAGCTCGCCAATACCTCCTGGTCTGTTGCTGGCAAAGTATAACTTCTTACCATCGGCAGTGATGCTGGCACTCGTTTCCCAAAACATGCCAGTGTTAATATTTTTATTCAGAGGTTTGGGTGAAGTCCATTCTGTTCCTTCAAGTTTTGACACATAAATATCTCCACCACCTTCTTCATAATAAAGAAACAACAGCTTGCCATCAGGCGAGAGTGATGCAGCAGCGTCGTTATATTTTTGATTGATATTGGTACTGATCATTTTGGGAGGTGCCCATGCATTACCTGTTTTTTTTGTGATATAAATATCTTCATAATTCATTTTTGCCTTGATCACTTTTTCATCATCACTTCGGTTCGATGTAAAGATGAGCGTGTTTCCGTCAGATGAAATAATCGGCGAATAGTCATGCTGTTTTGTATTAACACCAGGCCCGAGATTTTCAATGATCACGTTGAGCTCATATTGTGACAACGAATCTGCAATGCGACATTCCTGTATTTTCTTATCGGCAATCTCGGCCAGGTTGCTTTTCTTTTTTTTGAACGCTTCAAAATGTTCGATGGCCTTCGTAAACTCGTTGGTATTCTGAAACGCCACACCCAGGTGATAATCAATCTGATCGTTGATGGTTGGATTTAACCTATAAGCTTTGCTAATGTATTTGGCCGCCTTTGATTTTGTTTCGGAATAAAGATAAGACAGACCAATTTTCAAATTTACCGATGCGTCATCCGGATTTAATTCTAAAGCACTCAGGTATAACTCAAGTGATTTTTTATAATCCTTCTTTCCATAAAACTTGTCACCCTGTGCAACAAGGTCTGTAATGCTTTGTGCCCAGCTCAACGCGGGCAGAAGAAAGATCAAAGCGATCCGACAGAAATGCTTACTCATTACATCAACAGCTTAGTTTCAATTTTAAATTACAAAAAATCCAGCTCTTAATGAACAAGTTTATCCTTGATCTCTTTCCACGTTATAAGCTTAATATTTTTATCAGCTATTAATTTTTTACAGGCATCGCTGGTAAAAAAATTAAAGTCGGCCTGGCGCCACGCTGCTCCATAGTCAGGATGTTCAACAGTTATAGCCTTCATCTCATCGTTATCATAAGCAGCGTGCAGTAGTAAACAGTTTAATCCCGGTTGTAATGTCTGCAAAGTGTTAGAATAAAAATCGGCTATTCCTTTTTTGAAATCTTCCGGACTTGCCATCACTATCTTGTCGACAAGAATGTCCTGATCGGTAATGTATTTATCGATGTCAACATGAAACACATATTGCTCAGCTTCACGATTCAGTAAAACAGGCACCTTATATTCCCTGCCAAGTTTGATTAGTATCTGAAGATAGTCAGCCGTTGAAAATACACAGCCCATGTGTGCATCAAAGTGTGTAGGTTTTACACCAGCTTTCAGGGCCAGCTCAATCTGGCTACGAAGTTCCTTCTCAACATCAGCAGGGCTTGCATTCTTTACAAGCGCTTCAACATTATCATTAAAGAAGCCACGATCATCAACCATGTGGTTTTGATTGGTAGAAACCGGACCCCATTTATAAAGTTTCCACTCACTTGTTAATGTTAAATGAAGACCTAAATCTGCCAACGGATGGCTTTTAGCATAGGCTGCAACTTCTAAGAACCATGGACATGGCACCATCATGCTGGCCGATGTAACACTACCTTTTTCAAGTGCATAAAAACTTGCCGTGTTTTCTGAATGAGAAACTCCCAAATCATCAGCATGAATGATCAGTAATTTTGTTTCTTTCGGATACCCAAGCCGTTCCTGAATAGATTTTTGTTGCGCAACAACCTGCATAACGGCAAGAAAAGATAACGCGGTCGCAATTATTTTTTTCATGTAGAGTCACGGTTATAATTTATTAAGTAAAAATTAACAATAAATACCTGAAAAGGGAAAACATTACTAAACAGGTTGCGTTTCTATAGCATAGTTTACAGGTAATAATTATATATTGAATGCCCCGGAAGAATCTTCCGGGGCATTTTTTGATTTTTAAACCAATTAGATAAAACGTATGAAAAAAATTAACTTCTTATTCCTTATCATTTTTGCAACTGTTTCATTTGTCCAGGCCCAGGACAAAAAGCCTGCAAGCCCAAAAGCTGAAGTTGAAGGCTCTATTGGGGCTACCAAAGTAAAAATTGTTTATTGTCAGCCTTCTGCAAGAGGTAGAAAAATAATGGGTGGCTTAGTTCCCTTTGGAGAAGTATGGCGTACAGGCGCTAATGCAGCAACAACTATAGAGTTCGATAAAGCAGTAAAGATTGAAAATAAAGACCTGCCAGCGGGTAAATATGAATTGTTTACCATACCCAATGAAAATGAATGGACAATCATCATTCAAAAATATGGAAAGCAAATGGGAGCCTTTGCATACCAAAAGGAAAATGATGTGTTAAGGGTAAATGTAAAGCCTGCCAAAACAGATACCTTCGTGGAAACTTTTAACATTGCAATAGGTAAAGACGATGTTGAATTGAAATGGGAAAACACCCTGGTGGCCTTCAAGGTTAAATAATTCAAAATCAAATCATATAAAGAAGCCGACTCGTTCGGCTTTTTTTACGACCTCACATTCGTGGATTAGCATGTCTTCCCATAAATGTTTTCAGAGTAAAGCGCAATTGTTTACTTTTCAGCATGAAATCATTTCTTCAAGAGCTGGCTGAAAAAATTTATGCAACGCACCCAACATTCAGTGAGCTTACGTTGATTTTTCCAAACCGAAGAGCATCGTTATACTTCAGAAAACATCTTAGCAATCTTCTTCACAAGCCAACCTTTGCTCCGGCGCAATTAACAATCGAAGATTTTATCTCTCAACATTCCGCCTTACAAGTACCTGATAAGCTTGAACTGATTCACCGTCTATACAAGGCTTACCAGGAAACAATAAAAAGTGACGAGCCTTTTGATCAGTTTTATTTCTGGGGAGAAATGCTTCTTCGCGACTTCGATGAAGTTGATAAGTACCTGATCAATGCCGAACAACTTTTTAAAGATTTAAGCCATCAGAAAGAAATAGATTCAAGCTTTGATTTTCTTACTGAGGAGCAACTTGAATTTCTAAAAAGCTTTTGGGATAATTTTGATGAGAGCCTATCGGCCAACAAGAAGAAATTTCTTCACATCTGGCGACAGCTGCCCACACTATACAAGGTTTATAAAAAACAATTAAAAGATTCAGGCTATGCTTTTGATGGCATGTTGCACCGCGAGGTAGCTGAACAATTTCTACGCGATGAAATAACACTGCCTAAACGGAATTATGTTTTTGTTGGCTTCAATGCGTTGACAAAAGCTGAAGAAGCAATTCTTACAAAATGTGTAGAGCAACATCACGCAGAAGTTTATTGGGATATTGACTCGTACTACGTTAACAACAACACACAAGAAGCAGGACGATTCTTCCGCGAGTATCAGCAGCATTCTATATTAGGAAAAACTTTTGCTGACATTCCTTCCAACTTCAATGCAAAGAAAGAAGTTCGGCTTATAGGTGCTCCACAACATGTGGGGCAAGCCAAGATCATGACGCAGATACTGGAAGAAGAGCTGGCAAAAGATATGAATCCAGAAGAGACGCTTCTTGTTCTGCCAGATGAAAAGCTGATGTTACCTGTGCTTCATGGAACTGCTGCCATTGTAGATAAGCTGAATGTTACCATGGGATTTTCGCTGGGCAGTACTCCCCTCTTCAATCTTATAGAACTACTTCTTGAACTTCAACTCAATACACGAGCCAATGAGTTTAACCATCGGCAGGTAATAAATATATTGGCGCATCCTTATGTTGTAGCTGCAAACACAAAGGTGGCTAATGAAAAACGTAAGACTATTAACAGGCAAAATAAAATTCACCTCGAAGCTGCCTGGCTCCAAACCGATTGTGTTTTACATCAACTTATATTTTCTGAAATCAATCTTGCAGCAACAAGCACCAGAAATTTATTAATAGAATATTTCAGGAACATTATTATTCACCTGGGTAGCTTAAAGACTATTACCGATTTCGATAAAGAATATTGTTATCATTTTCTCACATTGCTGAATCGTCTTGAAGAAGTGATAGACCATGAGAAAAGCATGACCACTGAAAATAAAGATCAGGTTGACGAAGCAGCGATAAGAAGAAATCAGATCAAAGCTTTTCAACGCTTATTCAGACAAGTTGTACGTTCTCAAAAAATTCCATTTACAGGTGAGCCTCTCCGGGGATTACAATTAATGGGAGTTCTTGAAACACGGAATATTGATTTCAAAAATGTATTTATCCTATCACTGAACGAAGGCGCGTTACCATCCAGCAGCAGCAAAGACTCGTACATTCCACATACCATACGCAAGGTTTATGCTATGCCAACAGTTGAGTATCAGGATGCTATCTATGCTTATCTATTCTATAGAGTGTTGCAGCGTGCTGAGAATGTGTTTCTATTTTACAACACTGAAACAGATATTCTTGGGCAAGGTGAAATGAGTCGCTACCTGCAACAACTCTTGTATGAATCGGGCTGGAATATTAAATCGACTTCGTTACACAATGCTATAAGTCCGCATGCCATTAAGCCTATCGAGATAAAAAAAGATCAGAAGGTAATGGAGAAGTTGAGAGTCTATCATAAAGGACATCCATCTGACAAAGGAATCCATCCTACCAGTCTCATTGATTATTTACAATGCCGCTTACGATTTTATTTTAAACACATTGCCTACATCCGGGAAGCTTCTGAAGTAGAAGACGAAATGGATGCGCGAATACTCGGAAGCTTCGTTCATAGTGTAATGGAATTCTTTTACACGGACTTGTTGGCCGTCAAGAACAATGAAGCGATAGAAGCCGACGATCT
>DATCRE010000455.1:0-3883 GCA_036569145.1 Cyclobacteriaceae bacterium | reverse complement strand
CCATACTTGGATTTACTCTTACTATCAACGGGAACAGCAAACCCAAATTCAACACCAACATCAAAAAGATAAACACCAAGACCAAGTGTATAAGCACTGTTTGGTTTATACGTTAATTTGTCTTTGCTTCCTTTCAGGTTTTGAACATCAAAACTTAGTGAACGCTGTTTTAATACGGGCCAGATAAAGAAATGATCGGGATAACGTTGTATGTACTTATCACGTTCAGACACGGAATCTTTCTTCATGGTCGTGACCTCAACATCGTCCTGAGCCAGGGCAATGTTTAAATACAGGCATAATCCAAAAAAGAAAATGATCCTTTTCATTATAAAATGTATTCGCTTAAGTCTCTGTTTTTCATCAGGCCACTGAGCTTCTCTTTTACCATGGCAGCATTAACTTGTATGGTTGTGTTAGCACCAATCTTATCGGGCACATCAAAAAGAAATTCGTTAAGCAAGCGGCTCATAACGGTGTGCAATCTTCTTGCACCAATATTTTCTACTTCGGCATTAATATAAAATGCAGCGTTGGCAATTTCATCAATGGCTTCATCATCAAAAATAACCTGAACATCTTCAGCTTCAAATAAAGCCTGGTATTGTTTTGTCAGTGCATTCTTAGGTTCCTTTAAGATTCTGACAAAATCATCTTTAGTCAGATTATTTAATTCTACACGAATCGGAAATCTGCCTTGTAGTTCAGGAATAAGATCAGAAGGTTTCGACACATGAAACGCACCAGCTGCTACAAAAAGAATATGATCTGTATTAATGATGCCATGCTTCGTATTAACGGCACTTCCCTCTACAATAGGTAGCAGGTCACGTTGAACTCCTTCCCTGCTCACATCAGGACCACTACCACCTTTCTTACCAGCACCAGATGCAATCTTATCAATTTCATCGATGAAAATAATACCAGCATCTTCCGCACGACGAATGGCTTCTTCTTTCACTTCGTCCATGTCGATAAGCTTGGCTGCTTCTTCTTCTAACAGAATTTTGCGTGCTTCTTCTACTGTAACTTTGCGCTTCTTGCTCTTCTTGGGCATCATACCATTGAGCATCTCCTGCAGGTTCATCATAGAAACTTCGTCCATCATACCAGCGCCAACCATGCCTACATTAGCACCACTGCCGCCTTTATTAACATTGATTTCTATTTTACGCTGATCAAGTTCTCCATTCCTGATCTTCTCACGAAAGAGCGTACGTGTACGTTCATTCAGTTCTTCATCCGACTGAGGAGCATCTTCCACATTTGATGAAGTAAAACCAGTTTGTTTTACCTGTTGAGCACGCAACGGCGGAATAAGTGCATCCAGAATAATATCTTCAACAATAATTGCGGCCTTCTCTTTAACTTCTTCTTTCTTCTGTGCCTTTACCATGTTTACTGATTGTTCAACAAGGTCGCGCACCATACTTTCAACGTCACGACCAACGTAACCAACTTCTGTAAATTTGGAAGCTTCAACTTTAACAAAAGGAGCATCGGCAATTTTAGCAAGCCTTCGGGCAATTTCAGTTTTACCAACTCCGGTTGCACCAATCATCAATATGTTATTCGGAACAATTTCACCTTGTATGTCTGACTTCACATTCATGCGACGCCAGCGGTTGCGCAAGGCAATAGCCACATTGCGCTTGGCTTCATATTGTCCTATAATATATTTGTCAAGCTCTTCGACAATCTGTTTGGGTGTGAAATATTTTGAATCCATTATATCGTATTATCGTCTGATAAAAATCTTCTTTGTGTTCACAAGTACTGTAAAAGTATAACCAGCTTTTCCGGCAACAAAACCACTGCGGCTAAAAACGAATTCAGCCGCTTTAACCTTTGCTGAAAATCCTAATGAAATTCCCGCTCCGCTACCACCATTGGGTAATTTCAATTCCTGGTGCTGGCGATAGTTGTAACCAATCATCAGGTTAACATTTCGATGTATCAGCACTTCGGTAGCAAAATTAAAACGACGCAACACCTTATCCAACGTACCAGCCTTTTTAGTGTCTTGCGGGTTCTGATAAACATCATAGGAGTTAACAAAATTATATCCGGTTATGGAAAACCGAAGAGGCATGTGCTGAGGTTTAAATGTAGCGCCTAATTGTATATCAATAGGCAGCTTGCTGTTGCTGGAACTGGTGTAATCAGAAAGTACAATGCCCATATTTTTCATAACCAATCCTACTGTTAAATTCTTTTTAGGATGAACAAACAAACCACCAATATCGAGCAGTGCTGCAGTGGCTCTGTAGCCGGCAATAGAAGAGAATGCAATATTGAGATTGGCGCCAAATCTGAAATGACCAACCTGATGACTTTTGCTAATCACCATTGAAGTTTCGCCCGAATTAAAATCGCCAATAGCTGCACCCGTGGCATCATAACTTTTTATTGTTCCATAACTGATATGCTGAACTCCAAAACCCAACATACCCACTTTATTAAATTTATGGCCGTATGAAAATATCGTCTGACTTATGCCGCCAACATAGAATTGATAGCTGGCCGAAGCAAAATTATTTAGCGTATCACTTATGAGTGTTGGGTTTGAGAAAAGTAAATTAAGATCGCGATCGGCCAGGGAAACATTTACACCTCCTAAAGCAGCAAGCCTGGCATTAGCCGGCACGCGCAAAAAATTAAAGGAGCTAACATCCTGAATCTGAGCAAAACCAGAAGTGGTAAGCAAAATAAAAACGCTTAAAAGAACCCAACCTCTGTTCACATCACTAATGACTAATTATTTACGATTTCAGATTGACGAAGTACGATTTTTAAATACGAATTACGAGGTACGATTTACGAAATTTCTGCTATCCCAAATCGTACTTCGTAAATCATACCTCGTACATTTTTAGTTACATTTTCTGATTAACGAAGTACAAATTACTATTGCTTTTGTTCAGCATACGAAAATACCAACGGCTTTGTAACCTGTTCTTTCAGTAATGCTATTTTCAACACCTCATCAACGGAATTAACGTAATGAAATTTCAGTCCCTTCAAATAATGTTTTTCAATCTCCTCAATATCACGTTGATTTTTAGAACTTAATACAAGCTCTTTTATACCACTGCGCTTTGCAGCTAATATCTTTTCCTTGATGCCTCCTACCGGCAACACTTTACCACGCAACGTTATCTCGCCTGTCATAGCCAGGTTCTCTTTCACTTTGCGTTGTGTAAAAATGGAAGCAAGCGATGTTAGCATCGTTATACCTGCTGAAGGTCCGTCTTTAGGCACAGCGCCCGCGGGTACGTGTACATGCAAATCATATTGTTGAAAAGCACGGTTATCAATATGCAATGTATCTGCATTTGATTTCAGATATGATAATGCTGCTACTGCTGATTCCTTCATCACATCACCCAACTGACCAGAAATAGTCAATGCACCTTTACCTTTACTCAGGCTTGACTCAACAAATAAAATCTCTCCGCCTACTTGCGTCCAGGCAAGGCCTGTTACAACACCGGCGATATCATTGCCTTGATAAAGCTCTTCATCAAATATTTCAGCACCTAATACTTTTCTGATGTGTTCTTCGGTAATTACCTTTTCAAAAGGTTCCTCCATAGCCACAGACTTGGCAATGCTTCGCACAACAGTACCAATCTTGCGCTCCAGGTTTCTAACACCTGACTCACGTGTATAGCTACCGATTATTCTTGAAATTACCTCTTTGGATATTTTCACATCGGTACTCTTCAAACCATGCTCCTTAAGTTGTTTAGGAACTAAGTGCTTGGCCGCAATCTCAACCTTTTCTTCCTGTGTATAGCCGGTAACTTCAATGATCTCCATTCTGTCTCGCAATGCGGGATGAATGGTATCTAATGAATTAGCCGTAGCAATAAATAATACT
>DATCRE010000454.1:0-6193 GCA_036569145.1 Cyclobacteriaceae bacterium | reverse complement strand
GACCTGGCGATACCGTAAAACTAAAAGCTTTCATAAACTCAAAAAGAGGAAGACCGATAAAGAAAACACTCGACCTCTACCTTAGTTCTAACAAACTTGGGATTGCAAAATCTTACAGACCGGGGGCATATACTTTTGATTTTGTATTGACTGATAGTTTAAAGCTTAAACTTGACAATAACTATTGGATTTTGCTTGATGATGGAAGTGATAATGATTATCCATCCTGCAGTTTCAGATACGAAGAATATGAGTTGAAGCAAAATGCTTTTTCTCTCTGGGCAGATGAGACTTCGTTGAGCAAACCCGCTATCATTCATCTAAAAGGTGTTGATTCAAACGATCTGCCATTATATGATGTTCAGGCAGATATCATTGTAAAGACGACTGGCGTTATCAAGACATTCGAAAAAGAAATGTTTATTGCTGATACGCTTTGGAAACACCATTTGAAATTAGAGCCCATTGAAGATAATAAAATTGTATTGCCTGACTCTATCTTTCCCTGTGCATTCATTGACTATGATGTACAAGCTGTCTTCACGAATGCTGATAATGAACGCACTGTAAAAACCCTATCGTTGCGTTATAATGCTGCGGCGCATAGTATAGATATAACACTGCAGAATGATACTATTAATTTTAGTTCATCGTATGGCGAAGAGAATGTTTTGCTCGAAGCATTCAACACGAAAGATGAAATACTCTATCACAAGCCAGTGCATCTTCCTTATCATCTCAAAATTGAACCACTGCTCAAAGGGTATCAATTAAAACAAGGTGACGAGTTGTTACATACTATGAATCTGTCTGACGAAGATGCTTCCTTACAACTTCAGGCGGGACGTACGGTGGATAGTTTATTTGTGGAAGTTGTCAATCCAAGAAAGCTTGTCTTCCGTTATCAGCTCTTTAAAGATAATCGAATTATAGACCAGGGTATTACTTCTGAATATCATTCCCGAAGATCTGTTAATGTCAATGAAGTCTATCACATGTCAATGCATTACATCTGGGGTGGCGAAGCTAAAGAGCTCAATTATGATTTACCTTTTGCCAAAAAGAAATTGAACATTACTATTAATCATCCATCAACTGTGTTTCCTGGACAGACAGTTGACATGAAGGTTCTGGTGAAAGATGCTTTTGGAAAACCCGTGAGTAATACAGATCTGACAGCTTATGCCATCACTAAAAAATTCCATGAAGTCTCCGGGCCAACAATTCCTAATTATGAACATTTTAAAAGTCGTAATGTATTCAATGAGTTCACAAAAGGCAATGTTTCAAAATCTATAACACAACATATTCAATTTGATTTCTGGAAAGCAAGACTAGGTCTCGATAGCATGGAGTTCTATCATTTTCTTTATCCTGAACATGGTATATATCTTCATTATATGTCAACATCGGAAAATGAAACGCAAGTTTCGCCCTATGTCGTGTTAGATGGTATTGTTCAACAGGTATTCTATATAGAGATCGATCACAAATTATCATTCTACGATCAAGTATCTACATCAGAGCCTTATGCTTTTAAAACACGAGATGGTGATCAGCAAATTGCAATTCGTTTACGCGACAAGTTTATTATGTTGCCTGACGTGCCTGTATGCAAAGGGATGAAACTAATTATAAGTGTTGATCTTAATAACCTTCCTGCTAATGCCATTTTTGTTGAAAGACCGGCAACCTTTACACCCAAGGAAGTGGATGAACTATGGCCAAGATTCACTACCATTGAAAGAACCTCTCTACAAAGTTCAGCGTACATTGCTCAGGCAGGAGTCTATCGATTGCTTCCTGTTTTTAACTCATGGGAAAACAATCGGTATAATGATTTAGTCGGGCCATTAATGCTTGGACCTGTAACGTATGCCATACCTGCATTCTCTCTTAATTATGACTTTGCCATTGGGAAAAGTCAACGCTTCTTTCCTAACCTGGTTGATCGTGAGAGTATCAATCTTAAAGCAAGGTTTCAATACAGAAAATTAAATAATGGATTCTCTATGATTAAATTCCAAGATGAAGCCATCACACTAAAACAAATTGAACAGTTATGGAAAGTGCCCGAAGTGCAGAAAATAACCAATTATAGAAAGATGCCTTCCTATAGTTATGCTGTTACAAAACAATCTGGTACTCTGAAAATAGAGTCTAATCCAAAATTAAAAAAACCAGTACTCGCTACTTTTGTTATAAACCTTGATCAGCCTGATGAATATTATATCTATCCAGGCAGATACGCTGAATTCTCACCTCTTCGTCCGGGACTTTATCAGGCTGTTATTATTCTTGATGACGAAACATATATAAAGACAACACCACTATTAATTAAACCTTATGGTAAAACTTTTTATGAAGTTACAGATGAAAAAATTAACGCTGTTGACACCTTTAGTATAGAAGTGATTCATAAATTAATAAAGTGGTCGTCAGAGAATACATACGTTGAGCAAGCTCGCATGATGGACATGCAACAAGTCCGTGAGCTTTATTATAGTGAAACTAACAGTGCTTCATACTTCAGCAACGGTAAATGGGTAGAAGGATTTGTAAAAGACAATAATGAAATAATAATTCCAGGTGTAAATGTGCTGGTGAAGGGCACTACCATTGGTACTACAACTGACGCCAATGGATTCTTCAGAATATTTGTTCCACATGGAAGTTCCTTAGTAATATCTTTTATTGGTTACGTAACACAAGAGATTAACACAAACCAGAAACAAAGAATAGACATATCACTTCAGGAAGATGTGACAAGTCTTCAGGAAGTTGTTGTTATTGGATACGGCTCTCAGGAAAGACGGGCATTGACAGGCTCAGTCTCAACAGTTTCTGGTGAGATGTTACAAGGCAAAGTCGCCGGTGTACAGATTTCTGGTGCACCAGGTGTTGCCGATTCTGTTACTATTCGCATAAGAGGTATCTCCGCGTTTAACACGGCATCTCCACCGCTTGTTATTATTGACGGCGTGTTGAGACGATTAGATGATATTGATCCAGGAAAAATTAAATCAATTGAAACATTGAAGTCTGAGAAAGCTACCGCTCTCTATGGGTCACGTGCAGCTAATGGAGTAATCATCATCTCAACAAAAGAAATATTAACAACTCAACAATTACGACAAACAAAACTTCCAGTCATACCACAACTCGCTTCACTTGATGAAGAAACGCCAGGTAGTTCTCTGCGTAAAAATTTCAGAGACTATGCTTTCTGGCAACCCAGACTTGTTACCAATAAAGATGGTGAAGCAATTTTCAAAACTACTTTCCCTGATGATATTACAGGCTGGCGCATTAATGTTGTTGGCATTGCTTCCAGAAAACGAAACGGGCAAATCAGCAGTGAGGTGCAGGCGTTCAAGCCTTTATCAGCTCAACTTAAATTACCAAACTTTCTGGTAGAAGGTGATCAGGCAGTAGCTATTGGAAAAATCACAAATTATTCATCTGACAGTTTAACATTAGAAAGAAAGCTAACAACAAATAAATTGCTACAGCTTGATGGTGAAGTGCAAATGAAAAATTCTTTCATAGACTCTGTTCGCATTACGGCAACATCTATTGATACCATTCAAGTACAATATGAAGTAAAGCATAACGCGTATAAAGATGGAGAACTTCGTAAGATTAAAGTTTATCCGTTAGGCAGCAATGAATCAAAGGGAGTATTTGTTGCTCTTCCAAGAGACACAGCCTTTACAGTTAAACTGGATTCCATAAAAGGAAAAGCCACGTTGTATGTTGAAGCTGATTTGCTCGATGTCTTGCTCGACGAGATTCAGGTATTAAAAATATATCCCTACGAGTGCAGCGAGCAACTCGCCTCTAAGCTAAAGGCCTTATTATCAGAGAAAGCAATATTGAAATACAAAAATGAAAAATTCACAAGTGACCGACTCATTGAGAAAATTATAAAAAGACTGGAAGAGCGTCAGAATAAAGATGGTGGCTGGGGTTGGTGGAAGGATGGCCAAAGCTCTGTATGGATTACACTTCACGTAGCGGAAGCATTCAAGCTAGCTCAGCAGCAAGGATATATCATAACATTAAATTCAACAGAGTTTGTAAACTATTTGATGAAGATAACAGAAGAAGCAAACACTGAAACAAAATTGCGGGCATGGATACAACTAAGTTATATACAAGGTCCTGTAATGGCCAATGCTATTGTCGACAGTCTTGAAAAGAAACACATGTTATCAACTTTCTACCTTAAGCTTCTCGCACAACAATTTCTGCAAGTCAATAAGTTTGAGCCAGATTGGTCTTTCATTATGAAGCATAGACATATTACGCTAAAAGGCAATTGGTATTGGGGAGAAGAAAGACAAACTCTTTGGGACAACGATCTTGATAATACGTTACTGGTCTACAAGCTAATGGAGAAGGCTGACTCAACAAATGCAAATCTATTGCGCTTGCGAAACTACTTTCTGGAGAAACGCGGAAGACAATGGGTGAACACATATCAATCTTCAAGAATCATTGAGACGCTTACTCCGGCTTTACTTCGCGAGCATAAGCATGAAACAAAACCAAAGCTTGTTCTTACAGGTGGTATCAACGCCCTGGTAACAAAGTTTCCATTCAAAGAAGAATATTCAGGTCAAGATCTTACTATTCAAAAAACAGGTGATGCACCATTGTACATAAAAGCTTACTATCAATTCTGGAACTCAAATCCTAAACCAGTACAAAAAGATTTTAAGATCACTACTTCCTGGAGCGATGGAGAAACGAAACTGAATGCTGGCAAACCCGCTACACTTCATGTTGAATTAAAAGTAGAAAAAGATGCCGACTATGTGATGATCAATATACCTATACCAGCAGGTTGTTCGTATGATGACAAGACGCAGCGTCGTTGGGGAATTGAAACCTATCGCGAATATGATGTTGAAGAAACCCGCATCTATTGTGATCATTTACATGCAGGTGTTTATTCTTATGACATTAAGCTTCTTCCTCGTTATAAAGGTCATTATACCCTCAATCCCGCTAAGGCGGAATGGATGTATTTTCCTGTTGTATATGGACGCAATGAAATGAAGAAAATTGAGATCAGATAAATAAAACCAGGCATATTTCATTCATACGCCTCGCTGCTGATTTGTAATATTACATTTAACAGGTACTGAATTTTTTCCTGAACATCAAGGCACTTATCTTCGCGCCAAAGGTAGTTTCATATCATCCCTGTTTGATATTCATGATCATTTACGACGACGTTACACTTCAACATATTTCCATCCATCACATTGGCAATAAGATCAATGACGAAGATCTGATTCTTTCAAAATCGACATTAGAAAAGACTGAAATTGATGTTAATGAATTATTGGTGAAATATTTTCTGTCGCCATTTACAAACTCAGAGTGGTATAATTTTACCTTTAGCAACGATGATTTTGAATTAAATCCACTTTATCAGTTTGCTGCGCAGATTTTTAAAAACGAAAGAAGCTTTCATCCAAACAGTGTAAATATTGCTAAACAGCTTTACAAAGTGTCAGATCATCCACAAATAAAGTCTGGCGATTTGTTTGTTGTCTATTTTAAAAATCTGGAAGTAGATGATGAGAGTGTTTCGGGCATCGGTTTATTTAAATCTGAAAACAAACAATCCTTTTTGAAACTTGGCCGAGAACAAACTGATTTTCTTCTTGACGCTGAAGAAGGTATTAACACTGATAAGTTAGATAAGGGTTGCCTGATTCTAAACACAGAACAGGACAATGGTTTCAAAGTATGTATTGTAGATAAGTCAAACAAAAGCACCGAAGCTCAGTTCTGGAAAGAGAAATTTCTAATGCTGCGTCCTTGTCAGGATAAATATCACCAGACAAAAGATTTTCTGGACATCGCCAAAAACTTTGTGACCAAACAATTATCAGAAGAATTTGAGGTTAACAAAACAGATCAGATTGATATGCTGAACCGCTCTATGGATTATTTCAAAACACGCGAGAGCTTTAGCAAAAAAGAATTTGAGAAGGAAGTTTTTCAGGATGCGGAGATCATTAAATCATTCCGCCAGTTTGATGACTCTTATCGCATGGACAATTCCATCCAGTTAGATGATAACTTTGAAATCTCTGAACATGCTGTAAAAAAGCAGTCAAGAGTTTTTAAAAGCATCCTTAAACTTGATAAGAACTTTCACATCTACATTCATGGC
>DATCRE010000453.1:0-10982 GCA_036569145.1 Cyclobacteriaceae bacterium | reverse complement strand
GGTATTGCCTGATGGCGGCTATAAAGCATCAGTCCTGCTATCTGATCAATTGACATTTTAGAGGCAAGATCTTTTGCGCGTTCATCTGTTGGCAAACGCCAGTCTTCATACCTATCGAGTTCGCCGTTCTTGTTCAAATCTTTGAAAGCAAGTCTATCAACGGTAAGAATCTTCACGCCAGAGGTAGTTGAATATCCCAACGTTTGTCCGCCTTCATTGATAATAGTTTTGATTGTTCCCTCTCCTGATTCTTTCCACTTAGGGCCGCAGCTACTCAACACAAGACTGCCCGCGAAAAGAATTATGGTTAACACTTGTTTCATCATAAAATTATTGGACTGGTTTAATTACTTCGTTAACATTCTTGATGCTGGTGGCAATACTTTCAAAGGCATTGGCGGGCATATCATGCTCAACGAAGAAATGTTTCATGCCTGCAATTTTAGCTTCAGCAAAAATTCGTTTGAAATCAATCACACCTTTTCCAACAGGAAGAATTTGTTTGAACTCTGCATCAAGATCTTTTACGTGCCATAGCGGGAATCTGCCCGGATGTTTTCTAAACAATTGAATCGGATCAGCACCTGCCTTGGTGGCCCAGGCCAAATCAAGTTCCATCTTCATAATGTCGCCACTGATTTGCGAGAGAAATATATCGTATGGAATTTTACCATCTACAGGTTTAAACTCCGCATCATGATTATGATAAGCAAAACCAACATTAGCTTTCTTGCAAGCTTCTGCTGTTTTATTCAATATCTCTAATGAAGAATTAATTTCATCTGTTGTACCAAAAGATATACCTGCACAGACTAAATATTCAATTCCTCCTTCAGCAGCTTCATCAACCAGTTCCTGGTAGTTCATCTTGAGAGAACGCATTTTAGAAAATGCAGGGGGAAGTTTCATTTCTGGTGGTGGAGTGAACGGCACACCAAGTACGTGGTGCGATTTCCACGATAAGCCAAGATCTTTAGTCATAGATGCAAATTCTTTTGGCTTCAATCCGTAATAACCACCTTTAACACTATAGGCAGATTCCAATTCCTGAAAACCCAGTGCAGCAATTTTCTTTAACGTTCCTGTTAAGTCTTCATCAATCTCTTTCATTACAGTAAAGAGCTGTATACCTACCGGATGCAAGGGAGATTTTTCTTTTAACATCGAAGCCATTAACGGATTCGCTAATGCAAGACCTCCTGCAGCAGCCATTGACTGTTTGATAAACGATCTTCTTTTCATGGTGTGTTGAGTTATGTAGTAGTGATTTATTGTGTACGATAAACACAATAATAACATTTTTAGAATTCTGGTTCAAAACCAATAGATTGATTCTGTAAACAATTCGACCGATACCTGATTTATTGTATTCCTTTGATTCAAAAATCTGGCGTAACACCAGGAGGGGTAGCAACATAAAAATCTGTAAAGACTTGAAAATGGAAGAAGACAAAAACGACAGTTAGTTTCTAATTATTGCCATGCCTATGCTTTAATTCGCGAAATCATGAAAGCCGTTTTACGAAGAGCACTTAAATATTCGATATTAGGAAGCCCGGAGCCTAAAAAAGAGAACATTCCAATCGCTTTAACCTAATTATTTCATTTTCTTTGCGTCCTGATATTATTAAAAAGGAAGACTTATGAAATTATTCACTGCATGTCTGCTGATAACTTTCAGCACCACGCTTTTCGCACAATCTAAAAAGGAATTGCAAGCTGAAATTACCCGCTTGAAGACTGAGAATTATCAGCTTAAAAATCCAAAGGATATAGAACTTAGTGATACACTGAAAAAGGTAAGCTACGGCCTCGGCACATTAATGGCCGGACAACTTAAAAGCCAGGGCGGCGATGAATTAAATCTTGAAGCCCTTACTGCAGGTATTAAGGATGTTTATCAAAACAAGACATTGAAGATGGATCAGCAGGAAGCCATGACGGTTGTACAAAGCTACATGCAACAAGCTATGGAAAAGAAAGCTGCAAAGGCTCAAGCTGAAGGAAAGGCCTTTTTAGAAAGCAACAAAGCAAAAGAAGGCGTTAAAGTTACTGCCAGCGGCCTTCAGTATAAAGTAATAAAAGAAGGCAAGGGTAAAACACCAACGGCAGCCGACAATGTTACTGTTCACTATACTGGAAAACTTGTAGACGGTACTGTGTTTGATAGTTCTGAAGGAAGAGAGCCAGCTACATTTGGTGTTGGTCAGGTTATTCCAGGTTGGACAGAAGCTTTACAACTTATGAAAGAAGGCGACAAATGGACTGTATTCATTCCATCAGAATTGGGATATGGTGAACGTGGTGCCGGTGGACAGATACCTCCTAATGCCATATTAATTTTTGATGTAGAGTTGATCAAAGTCAATTAATAGTTTCAAGTTCAAGGTTCCAGGTTAAGATTAAACCTGGAACCTTAAACTTTGAACTGCAACATTTTTCGAAATGAATTTATCCACCGCTATTCATTTAATCACAAAAGGATTTGATCCCTCTGATAAACCACAAACCTGGGCTGATCTTGGCTGTGGTACGGGCCTCTTTACGCAGGCACTGGCATCAGTTCTAAGCACTGGCAGTAAATTGTATGCTATTGATAAAGAGCCAGCATCATTGGAGAAAGTGGATATTAAAACTGACGGCGTTACGCTTACCAAAGTGCATCAGGATTTTGTTCATGATTTGCCAGGGTGGGGTTCGTGCGATGGAATATTGATGGCTAACTCGCTGCACTTTGTTTCTGATAAACTTACTTTCATGCGCCGCATCAAAGGCACATTGAAGCCCAAAGGAAAAATTATTGTTGTGGAGTATGAAATGGAAAACCCCAATGCCTGGGTGCCATATCCCATTCCACTGCTCGAACTAAATGAGTTGATGAGTAACGTTGGCTTTAGCGCTGTAACAAAGCTGGCGGAAGAACCATCTGTATTTAATCCAGCCAAATTATATTCAGCACTTATTGCCTGAGTAGTCTCAATGTGTTGCCAGAACTTTTTTTATAGCATTTGAATATTCTGGTATCGGTCCTTTTGAAGAGGCCACAAACGCACCCACCTGATTACCAAATGCTGCTGCATCTACTGCGCTTTTTCCTCTGCCAAGCTGATACATAAACGCTGCACTAAAAGCATCACCTGCACCAACAGTATCCGCTACTTTAACAACAACACCCGGAACATACGTGAATGTTTTGCCTGACCACACATAACAACCTTTATCACCCGCAGTAATAACTATCGTATCAACATTAAACTCTGTTGAAATGCGTTTCACAAATTCCTCGAACGATAAAATTTCAGAATAGAATAAGGCGGAGATGAGATTTACTTCTGCATCATTAATCTTGAAAATAGAGCAATGGTTTAATCCATAACGAATAATTTCAGGAGTATAGAACTCCTTCCGTATGTTGATGTCATAAAATACGTGGTTGAATTTTCGTTGCTCTAGTATTGCATGTAGCGTTGAACGACTCACCTCATGCCGTTGAGCAAGCGTACCGAAATAAAAAACATCAACTACAGTGTTGGGAATTTTTGAAATGACATCTTTTGGAATAAAATCAAAAGCCACATTCTCATGGATAGTATAATCAGGCTGGCCTTGCTGTAGAAAAACCTCTACTGTAGACGTTGGTTTGTCAGGATGAATAAACACAGCCGATGCATCTACATTAAGTTTATCAACATACTCTAATGCGAGTCTCCCCAACTCATCATTGCCAACACCAGAGATGACGGATGATGTACCTCCACACTTCACAATATGGGCTGCAAAGTTTAGCGGAGCGCCACCAATATATTTTTGGTTTTCAATTATATCCCAAAGAATTTCCCCAAAGACCAGTGTTGAAATGGATTTTGCCATACATCAATAAGTTGCACTGTATTTAAAAACACATGGTACAAGATAAAGCTTTCCCTTTCAAAAACATCCTTGACTAAAAAAGAAAGAGACTGCCTTTTTTGAAGACAGTCTCCATACTAAAGAGCTTTAACTATTTTTTATAAGTGAATCACTTCACCATAAGCAGCAGCAGCGGCTTCCATGATGGCCTCACTCATAGTAGGATGAGGATGAACACTCTTTATAATTTCATGTCCGGTGGTTTCAAGATTTCTGGCTACTACAACTTCAGCAATCATTTCTGTTACATTAGCGCCAATGAAGTGAGCGCCTAACCATTCACCATACTTGGCATCGAAAATTAATTTCACAAAACCATCAGATGCTCCACCAGCTTTGGCTTTACCAGATGCTGTAAATGGAAATTTACCAACCTTAATTTCATAACCTGCTTTCTTGGCAGCTTCTTCAGTATAACCAACAGAAGCGATCTCTGGTGAGCAATATGTACAACCAGGGATATTATTATAATTAAGTGGATGTGGATTCTGTCCTGCAATTTTCTCAACACAGATAATACCTTCAGCCGATGCTACGTGCGCCAGAGCAGGTCCTTTTACAATATCACCGATAGCATAAATACCTGGCACGTTAGTCTTGTAGAAGTCATCAACAAGAACTCTTCCTTTATCCGTTTTAACACCAACATCCTCAAGACCGATGCCTTCAATATTTGTTGATACACCAACAGCAGAAAGCACAACGTCTGCTTCCATTTTAACTTCGCCATCAGGAGTTTTAACAGTAGCTACACAACCAGCTCCTGAAGTATCTACTTTCATAACTTCAGAGTTGACATAGATTTTTATACCGGCTTTCTTGAAGCTCTTATCCAATGCTTTTGAAACTTCTTCATCTTCAACAGGCACTACTCTTGGCAAGAATTCAACGATAGTAACTTCTGTACCAATAGAATTATAGAAGTAAGCAAACTCAACACCAATGGCACCAGATCCTACAACCAGTAATTTCTTAGGCTGCTTATCCAACACCATGGCTTCGCGGTAGCCAATTATTTTCTTACCATCAATTTTAAGATTTGGAAGTTCGCGTGAACGACCACCAGTAGCTACAATAATGTGTTTGGCTTCATAGTCAACTTTCTTGCCGGCAGCATCTGTAACTTCTACTTTGCTTCCTTTCTTTAACTTACCGAAACCGGCAATCTGATCTATTTTATTTTTCTTGAAAAGAAACTGAACACCTTTGCTCATTCCACCAGCTACCTCGCGGCTGCGTTTCACCATGCCGGGCAGATCTGCCTTTGCCTCCTTCACTTCAATACCATAATCTTTGGCATGCTGAATATATTCAAAAACAGTAGCGCTTTTAAGTAATGCTTTGGTAGGAATACAACCCCAGTTTAAGCAAATACCACCAAGCTCTGCCTTTTCAACAACACCTACCTTCATACCCAATTGAGATGCACGGATAGCGGCTACGTAGCCTCCAGGACCTGATCCGATTACAATAAGATCATATTTTTCTGCCATAATGATTGTGATTTTGAAATTGCTAGTTAAGGCTGCAAAATTAATTCATTTGAGTTCTTGCCAAAATTATTTATCAGAAACACCGGCACAGCTGGCATTGTGCCATTGCATGGCATTTTTAACCATTCTTGAAACAGGATACACCGACCAGATAATCAGGCAGATTCTTATTAAAATTGCCCGATGTGGAAACCGTTCTGAAACATTCTCTAACGCTATGAGCGGGAACAGTAAGAAAACTGGTAACACAACAGCAAAATATCGTTCCATATCATGAATATCCAATCGGGGAATCGGTAAAAAACCAAGCGTATAAATGATAATACCAAGCACAAGCAATGTGATTGAATTATCTGCACGAAAGTATTTCACCCCATATAGCGCAAGGATAAGCGCAATCACTAACCCCAGCAGTACTGACCAGATTCCTGCTGAAGGAAAGAACGATTTACCCAGGCATGATGAAATCATTTCTATGTTCAAAAAAACACCAGAGAAAAAAGGACGCTTGTGAAAAGGTGATGCATGCTCAATCATGAAGACATTATAAAAATGCCAGAAGATTAGTCCCGAAGCACTCACTAAAACAAGAAGACCATTCTTAATCAGTCTTTGCAAAAGAGGAGTTCTTTCATTGATTACAAACCATAAAGCTGTGGCTGTTACCCAGAACAAACCAGCATTGCGTTGCAGACATAAAAGAAAACCAGTAAGAAGTAACAGGTAATAATACAACGTTGGTTTCTTATAATGATTAAATGCAAAGTATGTGTATATCAATAACAGTGTCATGAAAAGAATTTCAGACCAGAGAAAAACAGAGATCAACAAAAAGTGCACACTAAGAAAAGTAGCCAGCAAAAAAATTATCTTATAAAAAGTATGATGTAAAAAATGATTTGCCAGGTACAACACCAAACAACCAATAATTATTTTACAAAATAATGTAATCCAGATCATGACAAATGCCGGATCGTTGAACAAGGATAAAATAACAGGAAACAACGGAGGCCAGTTTGAGTAACGACTTCCATCGGGACTTAGAAATATTCCGCTCTCTCTAAAACTTCTTGAAGCTGAGATATAATTGTCTGAATCCGGCGTCATGATGAAGCCACAATCTCTAACCCACCATTCTATTAAAACAGAGACACTCAAGCCAATAATTAATACACAAAAAAGAATCAGGTCTCTGTTATTTGCTGTTTTTATCATTTTAAGCAATCCAACATTTCAATTAAAAGTTTAATTTTAGCCAATTTTCAAGATTAATTAACGCATAATGAAATTACTTCAGGGAAAAACAGCCCTTGTTACCGGGGCATCTAAAGGTATTGGCCGGGCGATAGCACTATCGTATGCTGAACATGGAGCCAATGTTGCCTTCACCTATTTATCAAGTGTTGAACAAGGTCAGGCATTAGAAAGCGAGTTGACAGCTAAAGGTGTTAAAGCCAAAGGTTATCGCTCAGATGCTTCAGATTTTGCCCAAGCTGATAAATTAGTTGCCGATGTTATTGCCGACTTGGGATCGCTTGATATACTGGTGAACAACGCTGGTATTACACAAGACACGTTGTTGTTAAGAATGAGTGAAGAAATGTGGGACAAAGTGATCAACGTAAATTTAAAGTCATGTTTCAATACTGTTAAAGCAGCCACAAAACAAATGATGAAACAAAAGAGCGGTTCCATCATCAATATGACATCCGTTGTAGGATTAAAGGGTAATGCAGGCCAAGCCAATTACGCAGCATCAAAGGCTGGTATCATAGGCTTCACTAAATCAGTGGCACTTGAATTAGGCTCACGCGGCATTCGTTCAAATGCTGTTGCTCCCGGCTTCATTGAAACAGAGATGACTGCGGTGCTTGATCCAAAAACAGTTCAAAGCTGGCGCGATGCCATTCCGTTAAAACGCGGTGGGAAGCCAGAAGATATTGCAGAAGCATGTGTATTCCTGGGTTCTGATATGTCAACTTACATCACCGGACAGGTTATTCAGGTTGATGGTGGCATGTTAACGTAACAATTCGCAGAAAATATTTTCATTAAAGACATCGGGAGATGTCTTTTTTGTTTTAATTAAGGTGACCAAGACCCAGCCATATTTATTAACCATATTAATAGACTTATGAAAGGATTCTGGGCGTGCCACTTCTTGATCTTCTTTCTCACATCAGCATGCTTTTGCCAGACTGATGGTGATAGCCTGTTAACCGTACTAAAAACAAGAACACAACAAGACACTATAAGGGTAATTCTGCTCAACCAACTTGCCTATAAGTATTATGTAAGCGATCCTTCCAGAGCATTAAGCTTTGGCTATGAAGCAAAGAAACTTGCAGACAGTCTTGGCTATCAAAGAGGATTATCTCAAGCTTACCGGCAACTAGGCCTCGTATCATGGATACAATCAAATTTACCTGCAGCATTAAATTATTTTCTAAAGTGCTTACACATTGCTGAAACCATTCATGACAAACAAATTGAAGCTGATGCTATTGGTAATATAGGATTGGTGTATAGTGGTATGGGGGAATATCAAAGAGCATTGACCTATCACACCCAGTCACTAAAGTTACAGCAAGCATTGAAAAACAAATTAAGAGAGTCGGTTGCTTTAAATAATATTGGCGACGTATATAGGTATCAGAAAGATTTTAAAAAAGCTCTTCAATATTATCAACAAGCTTTGGATATCAGAATCAAAGAAAAATCGTTCGTTGCCCAGAATACCAACGTCAGAAACATTGGAAATGTATATGAAGAAATGGGTGAATACACAAAAGCACTGGTTTATTATCAGAAAAGTTTGCCTGTATCGATCAATGCTAATGACAAGAGGGGTGAGAGCACTTGTTATAACGCAATGGCCTCTGCTTATCTGAAACAAAAGAAATATAAGGAAGCCATACACTTTGCCAATGCTTCCCTTAAAATATCTATTAAAGAAAAATTCAGATCGTTTACGCGAGACTCCTACCTCACTCTTTCGCAAATAAGTGAAGCAGAAAATCATTGGAGTGAATCGCTTCATGAATTTAAACTTTACGAAGCGTATAAAGACAGTGTTCAGAATTTAAAAGTGGCTTCTGAAATTTCTTTCCAGCAATCAGAATTTGAAACGCAGAAAAAACAACACGAAATAGATTTGCTGAAGAAAGATGCCATAGTAAATTCAATTCTCCTGGAAAAGAAAAATATACTACTGGCAATGACGGTGTTGCTTCTTTCAGTTATCGTACTGCTGTTTTTGATTTTATACAAAAGTTATACTCATCAAAAAAATATAAACAATGTATTGGAAGAGAAGAACATCAAAATAAATGAACAGCGAAACGAGCTTGCAGCGCTTAATGAAGAAATCAGTGCGCAACAGGAAGAAGTTCTTGCCCAACGTGATTCATTAGCCCAGAAAAATTCTGAAATTGAAGTCATGCATCAGCAAGTAGTTACAACCAATCAAAATCTTGAACGAATTGTTGCCGAAAGAACTAATTCACTAGAAAAACAAAATGAACAATTAATTGAATATGCCTTTATTAATGCTCATAAATTAAGAGCACCATTGGCAAGTATTATGGGACTTGTAAATATCCTGCTACTGAAGCCTCACGATAAAGAACAACACGCTGTTCTGCAACATCTCACAACTTCTGCAGAGCGATTAGATGATGTGATTAAATCGATTAGTAAATCCTTAGAAAAAGGAATGGATGTATACAATCCTGACAACAAAAAAAATTAAGTGTCTGAAAATAACAATTAATAATTTTTCTGTGAAAATCTTACAACCACGAAGATGTCAAAAGAACTGGATTTAGTTGCTTTACTTGAACAATTTAGCGAAAATAGATCAATTGAAACAGTTTCGTCTCACTCAAACTAATATCTTGTTGCATAGTTTAATCATTCACGATATTTACTATGAGGTAAATTTAACTTGATCAAAAAAGTATTGTTTTAAATTGTGTATACGTGGGGTTAAAAGCAGCAGCAATACATGAAGAACGATTAAGAGACGCAAAGGCTTTTCTTGAAAAAGCTTTTGAGGCACGTATTAACAATTTGCCATACAGCATTTATTTAACACGTCAGGCCATTCAGCTTGCAAAAGAATGTGGTCATCATGATCTACTTGCAAAGGGCAAGAGTCAGCTTGGACTGTTACTCATGATCAATGGTGAGTTTCAAGATGCACTCACATTTTCACAAGAGGCACTCGTTCATTTCGAAAAAACAAAAAATCTCAAAGGCATTGCTGATGCCAAGTATAACATTGCCAGTGTTTATTATAAAACAAACAATTTTTATTTAGGATTAAATTATCTTCTGGATTGTCTTTTTATTTACCGACAGCTACAAGATTACTATAGTGAGGCCCGCGTTTTAAAATCAATGGGCACTATTTATGAATACCTTGGCGATCAGCATAGCGCCATCGAATCGTACCTGAAATCTATACAGCTTAGCAAGTTAGCCAATGATTCGAACCTTGAGTCAAATGCTTACAATCCGCTATCCGGAATTTATCTGAAACGAAACGAACCCGGGTTGGCAATGGAGACAATAGAAAAAAGTATCTCCATAAAAGAACAAACAAATGATACTCGTGGACTGGCCTTTGCTTTGTATGGAAGAGGTAAAGTATTTCTTTATCTGAAAGACTTTGAAAAAGCCCAAACAGATTTGAACACTGCTTTACAATTGCAAATCAAAATGGGCGACAAACTTGGAGTAGGCATGGCATACAACAAGATTGGATTACTCTTTTATGAATTAAAAGAGTATAGTGAAGCAAAGAAACATCTTGAAATAGCCCTTGATTTATCTGTTCGATATGATATGCAGGTTATTCAAATCAAAGCCAGTTATAATCTTCATCTTGTTGCCAAAGCAGAAAACAATGCCAAAGAAGCATTGCAATATTTAGAATCTTATAACAAGATGAAAGAAAGTGTTATCAATAATCAAACCTTCAATGTAATCAAGAGTTATGAGGCCAAATCTAAAATTGAAGCACTTGAACGTGAAGCCCAGGCACAGCGTGATAAAACTGACATCATTGAAAAAAAGAATGCAGAACTGGATTCCTTTTTTTACCGCGTATCGCATGATTTAAAAGGCCCGATCTCATCACTCCTTGGGTTACACAACCTGATCAAAATGGAAGTGAAAGATGAGCATGCACAACGTTACTTCGATATGTATCAATCGCAAATTATGCGTATCAATAATATTGTGATGGATCTTATTGAGCTTACGCGAATGAATCACACACAAGACAGCCGGGTGAAAATAAATTTCAAAACCTCGCTTGATGATTGTATTAACGCCTATCACTATTTGGAGAACTTCAAATACATAACCTTCATTAAAGAGATTGATGAAACTATAGAATTTTATTCTGAATGGGCCATCGTTAATACCATTCTGCAAAACCTTATTGAAAATGCCATTAAGTACACTCGCCTTGATCGGGAACCATTCGTTCGCATTGCCATCAGCAAAGAAAGTGATGACTTCATAAAAATTATTGTAGAAGATAACGGCATGGGCATCAGAGACGATTTTAAG
>DATCRE010000452.1:0-8939 GCA_036569145.1 Cyclobacteriaceae bacterium | reverse complement strand
CTTGTTGCCCAGGCTTCATCGAAAGAGTCAAGTCTTACAGCACGACTTGTTAACATTGAAGCTGCTGTGCATGAAACATTTCGTTACAACGCCACCATTCGCAACGGCACATCGCAAGCCTATGTTTATGAGTTGAAGGCCGGTGTTCCGGAAGGTTGGAACGTGGTATTTCGAGCCCGAGGAAGCCAGATAACTTCACTCAATATGGATGGTAACAAGAGCGAAGAGATTACCATTGAAATAATTCCCTCTTATAGCACGGCTCCCGCAAAGTATAAAATCCCGGTCACAGCAACTACCGGTAGTGATACGTTGAAACTTGATCTGGAGGCAGTTGTAAAAGGATCGTACGGCCTTGAATTGACCACCCCTACAGGAAGGTTAAGTGATAATATTACCGAAGGAAGGCAAAAGGAAATTCACTTAGTGGTAAGCAATACCGGCACATTGCCTTTAAATGATATTTCCTTGTCAGCCCAGACTCCGCCTAAGTGGGACGCTACTTTCGAGCCCGCTAAAATCGACAACCTCTTGCCTGGTAAGACAATTGATATAATAGCCAAACTATCAGTACCTGATAAAACACTTGCGGGTGATTACGTGACAACGTTCAATGCGAGAAACACCAATAGCAACGCACAGTCGGTTTTCAGGATGACTGTAAAGACATCCGTGCTATCGGGATGGATTGGAATCCTTGTGATTTTATCGGCCATTGCTCTTGTTGCATACCTTATTCGCAGATACGGCAGAAGATAAGCCCGATGGAAAATCCTATCATAGAATTGAGGGGTTTAACAAAGTGTTACGGCTCCGTGAAGGCTGTTGATGATTTGAATCTCAACATACAAAAGGGGGAGATCTTTGGCTTACTTGGACCTAATGGCGCGGGAAAGACCACTACGATCTTAATGATGTTGGGACTTACAGAACCCACTGCTGGAACTGCCCACGTTTGTGGTTACAATGCCACTACTAGCCCCATTCCTGTCAAGCGAAAAGTTGGCTACATGCCTGATAGCCTCGGCTTTTATGATAACATGACGGCTCTTGAGAACCTCATGTATGTAGGCGAGTTAAATGGAATTCCGCAAGCGGAAATTAAGGAGCGTGCACTCAGCGTGATGAGAATGGTTGGTCTTGAAAATGAGATTGACAAAAAGACATCCGCCTACTCACGAGGCATGAAGCAACGGCTCGGGCTAGCGGATGTGCTGATCAAACAGCCAGACGTTGTCATCCTTGATGAGCCTACGTTAGGAATTGATCCCAGCGGTGTCAAGGAATTTCTAACGCTTATTCGGCAATTGAGTCGGCAGCAAGGCCTCACTGTTCTGCTTTCGTCTCACCATCTGCACCATGTACAACAAGTTTGTGACCGCGTGGGTATTTTCGTAAAGGGTAAACTCCTGGTTGAAGGAAATATGGATACCCTGTCCAAAAATATTTTTGAACGAAAATCCTTTGAGGTCTTGGTGACACTCCGAAACAATTTAACTCTCCCTTGGGAGCATGAGTCTGAATTTCTCCAATTAGACGGAGTAAAACAATTAGGAGTAAATGAGCGGGAAATCACGGTAACATGTAGCCATGACAATACACCTGAGATTGTTAGATTATTTGTTTTGAAAGGATATGAAGTGATGGGGGTGCAACGGAAAGAACATGGCCTTGATGACATCTATCAAAAATATTTTGAAAATAGTTTAAACTAATAAAGCTGGTCAAGATGAGTAGTTTTGTAGTGTCGTTCAGGAAGAACACAACCGAAAATACACATGTGCCACCATCAACCCCATTTTGGGTAATGGTGCGTAGGGAAATTTCCAGTCATATCCGTAGTTGGAGATTTGTTTTGCTACTGGGTCTGGTCGCCTTAACTTTTTTTGGTTCAATCTATGTATCCTTTGGAAATATAAGAGACGCAGTTAACAACGTTAAGGATCCTGATCACTTGTTTCTATACCTCAAATTGTTGACGACAACGGATGGTAACTTGCCTGCCTTCCATGTGTTGTTAAGTTTCCTGGGCCCTTTATTAGGTATCAGCCTTGGCTTTGATGCTGTGAACTCTGAAAAGCAGAATGGAACCCTTGTCCGAATCTTGGCACAGCCGGTCTATCGAGACAATCTCTTGTTATCCAAGTTCACAGGTTCCTTGGTTCTGGTGGGTGTACTCTTCCTCGTGCTTACACTCATCATGGTTGGCGCGGGGATATTCGTGACTGGAGTTATGATTGAAGTGGAAGAAGCTTTAAGGATTTTAAGCTTCGCCATTATCTGTGTTATGTATGTCGGGTTTTGGTTAAGTCTCTCTATCCTGCTATCGATCGCATTTACCCAGCCAGCGACATCGGCACTAGCTGCTATTGGAGTTTGGTTATTTCTGACTGTGTTTTATCAGATTGGAATAAGCATGGTTGTAAAAGCGCTGGTTCCCAACACATCAATAATGTCTGAAACAGATATTCTCAGCTACAATGAACTTTTGTTTCGTTTATTGCGCCTGGCTCCCAGCCAACTTTTTACTGATGCTACTACTACCTTGTTGATGCCATCAGTTCGGAGTCTTGGGCCGATCACAATGGAACAGATGGCCGGAGCTATACCATCACCCTTATCATACAAGGAGAGCCTCATGATAGTCTGGCCCCAGGTTAGTGGGCTAATTGCCGCTACGTTCGCGTGCTTTGCCCTTTCGTATTACCTGTTTATGCGTAGAGAAGTGAGAAGTTAATTTTTACAGAAAATCGAATGGAGGCGCGGTCAAAAATATAGTTTATTAAAGACCACGCTTCCTGTTCGTCCCATATTTGCCCTACGGTTTCTTTCCGAATTTGCGATGGTCCTTGTAAAAACTGTTCTTGATGGAATCCATTCGATACATCATTCCACGCATATAAGGATCGTTCAATTCGTAGCGCCTCAGAAAAAAATCATCGTGAAAGAAATCAGGGTAGCGAGTTGAATCGTTAAAAAAGAGCGGATCAAACTGTCTGCCAAAGAACGATGAATGCTCTTGCTGGAAGTATCGATCAAAACTTCCCATTAGACTATCCATTTGTGATGTGTCACCGCTCATGTTTGAATAATAGGAGGTATAGGTTGAATCAAATCCAATCATATTTCCTTTTTCATCGTAGCGCCTATTGACCTTGATATCAACCTTTGGCTCGGGCAAACTGTCACCCGCCTTCGCCTGCGCTGTTTGGCCCTTGGTGTCATTGTTGCAGGACTGTAACATTCCCGCCAGCAAGACGATTGAAAATAATAACCGAGCGGTTCTGAAAGAACCTAAGTTGATCTTTTGGGTGACTCCCCGCCTGGCAGAAAGCGCACCCTTTTCCAAAAGTGATTTCATTGCTTTTGCGTGTTAATACTCTTCAAAATTTTGCAGTCAAGAATTATGCAACTCTTTTAAAAAATTGGAATAAACGCACCTAGTTGAATTAATGGCCGCTCAAAAATGACAGGCTGACATTTCTTATGTCATAAATTCGAATCGTTAAATAAAAATGCTGACATCGTGAATTTTTGACAGTTTTTTTAAAGCTGATTTGTAGTGCCCATTGGTCCGGCATACAGTTTGAATAGCGGTTTTTTGAAATCGCGATTTTCAGAATTGAAATTGAATTAAATGTTTAACTAAAATTTTGAAAGGAGAACCAAGTTATGAGAACCTTAGTAAGACAAACCGGCAATTTGTTTCCATCTCTTCCCTCTCTACTTGAAGATTTCTTTAGCAGGGATTGGGCAGACTCTACGCTTGCAAATCGAACCAACGGATTTTCACTCCCGGCTGTGAACGTACGTGAAACAAATGATGACTTTATTCTTGAAGTAGCTGCCCCAGGCATGAAGCGTGAAGATTTTAAGGTAGAGCTAGACAACAATGTTCTGACCATTTCCTCGAATCGCGAAGAAAAGCAGGAGGATCAGAACAATGACGGCTTTACCCGCAGGGAATTCAGCTATCAATACTTCCAGCGTAGCTTTTCTCTTCCCGAAAACAAAGTGGAGGGTGATAAAATATCAGCTCGCTATGTAGACGGAATTCTTCACATCACCGTTCCGAAAAAAGAGGCAGCGAAAGTGAAGCCGATCAAGCAAATTTCAATTGGATAATTGAATATATGGCCGGAAATACCGGCGCCATGTATCTGCGATAGTCGCGGTATGGTCTTATGATCTCCTTCGTGCCATATCGCACTATCGTTGATATAAAATGTTTCCATTAAACTAGTAAAAATCATGTTTTATGAGAACAGTAACTTACGCCAATCAACACCATTCTTCATTAACGCGCAAAAGGTTAATGCCCCTGTTCCGCGATAGAATGTCATACAATTACAGCACCTTTTTAAATTTAGCAACGATGCGCGAGGATGATGACGGCTTCGTTCTAAATGTTTCAGTTCCGGGTCTGAATAAGAAGGACCTGAATATTCAAATCGATGGAAGTACATTAATAATCACTTCGACCTTACCGGTTGACAATGAAAAATTATCATCAAGCGGATTACGTGATGTCTCTTATTCTTGTCCACTTCCATTGAATGCGGACCCAGATCGCATTACTGCGAAATGCAGAGATGGACTTCTGACGATCCAAATACCAAAGATGAGAACTACAAGTACTCGCACAACCATCCCGGTTAAAGGATTGGAAAACGTCACGTTAAGAACAGATTCATTAAAAACAGCCTGGAACCAAGTAAAGAAGAGGCTTAATTTTTCAGAAAGCTTTCGCCTTAAAAAACCGGTAAGATCTCTTGGATTTTCTTCCAGTTGAGAACTAATTAATTTCCTGCGCTTTGCTAGAATCCGGAGAACATTTACTGAAAGGGATCGTTGGAATGCTTCTTACGATCCTTATATTAAGTTGGGCGTTGAAACGTTTTCGCCAGCCTTACTTCAGCGCCTATATTGTCGCAGGTATTCTACTAGGACCATTCGGTCTGAGATTCTTTAATGATGCCAATACAATCGCACAAATCGGTGCACTGGGTTTGATCATGCAAATGTTTTTTATCGGGGCTGAGATTGAAGTACCAGCCCTGGTGAAAAATTTTCGAACTTCATTTGTAGGCATTGGAGTTCAGTTGTTACTCAGTTTTGCTTTCATAGCAATTATTGGTCATCAGTTAGAATGGTCAGTAGCCCGAGTAGTATTATTTAGTTTCATAATAAGCCTAAGCAGTTCTGCGATCATATTAGAGTATTTGCACAAGAATAAGGAAATTAATTCTCGCCTTGGTTATCTGACTACCGGAATCCTGATCCTTCAGGATTTTCTCATAGTCCCGATGATCATGACTCTGAATTTTTTGGCGAAAGGCGAATCAAATCCCTGGCAGTTAGTCATTGGCTTAGGAGTTATGGTTGTGTTTGGGGTATTGCTGAGAAAACTTGTGCTGAAAAGAAAGATACTGTTCCCATTGCTAAGTCGATTCCATCCCGATCATGAACTTCAGGTTTTTATTGGATTGCTGTTATGCTTTGGGTTTGCATGGATCACGAGTTTGGTCAACTTATCAGCCGCATTGGGGGCGATGTTTGCGGGTATCTTGGTTTCGCAAAACGATTCGATGAAATGGCTTGGAAATACGTTGGCACCATTCCGGGTATTTTTCCTCGCGCTATTCTTTGTATCCATCGGCTTGCAACTTGATTTGGCTTTTATTAAAGAGTATGCAGGGATAATAACAGCGCTTGTAATTTTGATTTTTGGAATCAACAGTCTAATCAACGCTTGTGTATTCAGGTTGCTAAGAGAATCATGGAAAAATAGCCTCTATGCGGGAGCATTATTGTCGCAAATTGGTGAGTTCAGCCTCGTACTTTGTACTGTTGCAAAAAGCCTCAAATTGGTTGACGAATTTTCCTTTCAACTGACACTTGTTGTTATTTCAATTACCATGTTATTGTCTGCGGTGTGGGTAAATATTATCCGTAAAGCATTATTTTACAGATGAGCTCTGGTCAGGTTTTTCCAAGAAAATGGTAAGTAGACTACAAAACAAAGTAGCTTAACAGGTTGACAGCCTCATCATCATATCCTGGCTTGTAAGCTGGAATGCATTTGATCCAATATTTAGTACCGCTCAGCTCGTCTCCCGAAATGTTAGAGTTAATCCAGGTTTGTAAGTTCGCAAGGGTCGCATGGCTGGCCCAGTTACTCGATACATCAAGACGACTTTTATAGCTTACTCCGGAGAGCTGATTTGTAAAGTCGTGAGTTAGCGAATTGATCTTTCCGCGGAGCACAAACATGTCCCGATCATGGTAGTGATTGTAGTTTTCGTGGTCGTCCCAATGACCCGAAAAGAAGAATTGGAAACTCCGCTTCTTCAGATTGAGAGCCACCAATGCCTCTGCCAAGTCATCCACCCGGACAAGATCTCCGTCAGTAACGAGTGCGTTCAGCTCACCAAGCGTGTCAATATCTTCTCGCTTCAGGAATGAAAACCCCTGGATGATCGAGTATAGCTTCTCAAGCGTGTTGGCATTCTGTGGCACGTTGCCTTTTACAGAATTTATTGCGTTTGCCAGGTCATCCGTTCTGACTGTGTCTGCATCGAGAAGAATTGAGTTCAGCTCAGCAAGTGTATCAATGTCTTCCCGCTTCAGATAGTTTAATCCTTGAATTAGTCCGTAAAGCTTTTCGAGTGTATTCCCATTGGCTGGAGCATTGCCTTTAATCCCATTGATGGCAGTGGTCAAGTCTTCGGTACGCACAAGGTCAGCATCCTGGACAATTGCATTGAGTTCAGCCAGATGATCAATGTCCTCACGTTTTAGATAAGTTAGCCCCTGGACAATGTTGTAGAGCTTCTCCAGCGAATTAGCCACCACCGGCACATTCCCTTTTAAAGCATTAATGGCAGACATAATATCGTCTGCCTTCATAAGCACTGCATCCTTTAGAAAGGAGTTAAGCTTTGCCAATGTATCTATGTCATTTGGTGATATACCATTGCCATTTCCCGTTGACACTTTCAAATAGATATTATAAAGTAACTCCTCGCTTATAGAACTGAATGGAGGTTTAGGTGTGTTCATAAACCTTTGGAGTAAAAATCCACCCAAGAGCCAAGGCCGCAAATACAGTCGTTGCCGTAATCACACGCTTGAGTGTGATACGTCTCAACGACCTGAAGTCAACCAATGTATAGCTGAATGAATTGCCATGATGCTTCGCGTGAAGCTTGCATAGCTGCATAAACGCGTAGAAGTCATCGGCATCTTTGAACACCTGGCATCCTGCGGAATATTGATCAATAAATTGCGTTGCACCGGTGCTTTCAGCGCGATGAATATTGATTCCGAAATTTCCAGTTTCTTTCGAGCCATTGTCGAAATCCAGAATGGCATCTCTATCATAATCGCGAATGACAGTTACTGGTTTCACTTGTACCAGAGCTTCATACTTCCCGCGATGCAGGCCGATAGAGTATGCATCGCGATTTTGACCTTGCGCGAGAATAGCGGTCCCTTGCGGATAACTTGGATTGTTCAGCCAAAATGTTCCAGGATCAGTAGTGGCTGGAAAAATGTGGTAGTTCCATTTTCCATCGGGCTTTGTGTAAAACACATGTATCTCATCATCGAAGCTATTTGAGTTTACGTTCTTGCTTCGAAGCCCGACAATGTTTAGCTGATACGGTTTTGTATAGAGGGTGAAGCCGAATTCCTTCAATATTTCTTTGACGCGAGATAACATGTGTTTGCTGTTTTAATTGTTTGCCTAGGCTGCCTTGTAGTTGAATGAATTGACCCGATTCATCCAGCCATCATAGAATACAATCTGATCAGGTCTTCGCTTGATGATTCCATTCAGGAATACCTTGCGTTCAATCTTCAGTGCGTTGAAGAGAAGTTCCTGATCAGCACAATTGATCGCGGTGACGGTCTGTGGACCTACAATGCCATCAACAGTTGCTTTCGCAACTCGTTGAACAATCTTCGCTACAGTCTTACGCCCGGAGTTATATCCCCAATCCACGATGAACTCAGCCAATGATTGATTGAGAATCAGGTCGGCCAGAAAATAGTCCCAGAAGATTTTCTTCGCGATGTACTTGGCATCGCCTTCACTTAACTTCTTGATGTCTTCTGCATCAATATCACCATCGCCATCTTTGTCGTGGCCATGTTCTTGCCACACCGTAAGAATGACTCCATACTTGGTCGGGCCACCTCTGTCCAATGGATGATTCACATACCCTCCCTCTAATCGCAGGAGCTTGCCCGCGAAACTTTCAAACTTCGCCATTGTAAATAATTGTTTAAGTGTACTTGACGTCCTGAGTAGGAACTTTGAGGATGTTGTTGTCGATGGACTTGAACCAGGTCATTCCATTCGCTACTTCGACTTCATCTCCTAGTATCGTATTTCTGCGCACGGGTATCCGATTGTTTTGTGCGTCCGTCACAATAGTCTCCCGGATTGTGATAAGGTCTTTGTAGAGCCTGATCCCCTGCAAGCTCCACGTGCCTGTGCTACTCACCTTTAAACCTATGCGCAGAAATTCATTTCGTATTTGTGCTTTCGCAGCTTCATTCGTTTTGAAAGCATACTCCAGCAAGTCGGTTACTATCGTCTTAGCTATGAAGCTTTGTTTCTTATAGTATTCATTGACTGAAGAATAATCACCAACGCTTTTAAACTGTTTCAGCACTGAGAGCACCTGTTCGATATTCTGTGATTGTGCGCCTCCATAAAGACTTTCGGCTAATGCGGAAGGATTGAATACCACTGTCAATGATCCGGAGCTTCCTGTGATCTTGTTGAATGTTGCTTCATTCACAGTCTCCGGATAACCTGCCGACTTTAAAGCACTTGCAGTTTGTGGTCCGAATTGTCCATCAACGGAAATACCAGGAGAAGTCTTAGCCAGTGCCTGTTGAAGTAATGAAACCCGTGAACCTCTGCTTCC
>DATCRE010000451.1:0-4276 GCA_036569145.1 Cyclobacteriaceae bacterium | reverse complement strand
AGAATCGTGCTGATATGGCTTGTTCTCTTGACAATCCAGATGCATGCGAAGCTTGTGGTAGCTAATATCCAGATACTTAGTTCAACAAAAAAAGCCTGATCAAGTTGATCAGGCTTTTTTGTTGGCATAAATTCTTTTTGGATTTTTTATGATGAGCACTCTTTGAGAGCAAAATGAAAAAGTGATCGCTTCACAAAAAATTTTAATGCCTTATTCCGCAGACTTTACAATACTTCATCTTGCCTGGCTTGTGTCTTTTTGGTGGACGCTTATGACCAAAATAAGTTGGATCTGAATATTGGGGATCATCCATCATGCGTTCATTTCTACGCTTCTCTTTTTTGAGCTCCTCCATGCGCGCAGCAAATTCTTCATGGGGATTTTCATATTCTATTTTCTTTGAATCAGACTTCCTTGTTTTCTTAGGCGTATAATCCTGTTGCGGTAAAGAAGGATCAATTGTAGTGGGCTGAGCACTCTCCTGTTGATCTTTCTTTTTTTTCTTTCTAGACGATTGCGCGTATGTAGCTATCGTCAAAAAAGATAACAATACAGATAACAATACTATAATTACAACTCTCATCAGCATTTGCATAACACGAAGGTAAAACTTTTAGGCTTGAAGAAAATTGTACTTCTTTGATCTTTTTATCGGCAGGCGGCCTTCAATGACGTTAAAGCTATTGATAATCAAAAAATAAAGCCCTTCAGTTCATCTGAAAAGGGCTTCGTAAAATCTTTATGAGCTCGACTTAGGTTGCAGCATGGTTTGCTGTCTGCGATATATCCAGGGAGGTGTCGGATCATTTTGTTTCCAAAGTCCTTTGCCTTTTTCCTGAGCTTTTGTTCTGTATTCTTCCAGCTCAGGTAATGGATTTCTTTCGGCTGTCCAGGCAAGACCTTCTTTTAATAACTCAACGCGAGGATCAAATTTACCTTCCACTACTACCTCGGCCAAGTAATTACCCCAACGATCTTTGCCAACCATTTTTACTGTAACACTTTTCTCAAGTGTAATTTTCTCCAGGAACTTCTTAGCCTTATCACCAAACTCTTGTTGCAACTCAGGACTATCAATGCCAGCCAGCATAACCTTGTGGGTTTCGTTGGCGCTGCTTAATATTTCGAGAGTATTACCATCGATCACAGAAATTACTTTACCGGTTATCTCTTCGCTTGCCAACGTATAACAAAACGAACCCAACCACACAGATACTAACACGATGAGCTTTTTCATTTTCTTATTTTCTCTTTACAAATATGTAATTGAAAAACATTTTACACTGAACGCATGCATGCACCTTCTGGCGTATGTAAGATTCTCACTCTAAAACGAAAATTGAAGCTGTTGGATATGTTAATAGCAAAATTATAACCAAAAAATAAAAAGTTTATTTATGCTTTGTTTAAGCAGAATGTGAAACAAAATGCTCCAAGTCTTTTTCTATTTGGGAGCGCTTTGTTTGAAATCAGGATATACTATTTGCAGTATTGATCTATCTGGAAGCGCGCTTTTGCATCACCGTACTCAACAGCTTTGCGCCAATCGAAACAAGCTTTATCTTTTTCTTTCATCTGATAATAAAAATTACCGCGCTGTTTGTAGAAAGATGCATTCTTGGGATCAAGTTTAATAGCATCATCCATATCAGAAATGCCTGCTCCATAGTCATCCAACTCTGATTTACAAGTAGCCCTGTTGTAATAAGCCATGGCATCATTCGGATTCATTTGAATCACGCGGTTATAATCTACAACAGCGCCTTCAAAATCCTGAATCTCTTCTTTAATGATGCCCCTGTTGAAATACGCATCTATATTTTTAGGATCAAGGTCAATCACTTTATTCAATTCGATAATGGCTGACTTCGTATCGTTTAACCCTATGTATGCACGACCACGATTCAAGAAAAGTGATACGGTGTTCTCACCAGCTTTCTGAGCAAGATCAAAATCATTTAATGCTGCCTGAAAGTCCTGTTCTTCCATAAGAATAAGGCCGCGACGATAATAAACATCTTTATCTTTCACTCCACCCGCGATGAGTTTATCGAAATATTCATGTGCCGGAGAATATTTTTTCATATTGAAATAAGCATCACCTAAAACTCTATACAATTCTGGTCCAGGTTTTTCTGTTAACTTCTCGACTGAACGAAAATCTTTTGCAGCATCATCAAACTTTTCGGTTTTATAATATGCTGTGCCTCTGTTTTCATAGGCTTTGGCATATTCAGGATTCTTAGTAATCGCATCATTGAAGTCGGCGATGGCTGCGGGATAATTTTCTTCTTTCAAATAAGCCTTACCACGATTGTTCATCAGCACAGCATCTTTAAGTCCGAGACTGATAGCCTGAGTGTAATCCTGAATAGCCGCTGAATAATTGTTGGTAACAAACTTCGCATCACCCCGATGGAAGAATGCCAACGCATATTTAGGATCTTTCTCAATTGCTTTACCAAAATCACTAATGGCTTCTGTATAATTCTTGGCATCATATTGACAATAGCCACGCATATCGAAGGCTTGTGCTTCAAGCCAGCCTGTTGTGATTGCTTTGTCAAGATCAGGCAAGGCACTCTTGTAATCTTTAAGATAATATTTGGTAGCGCCACGTTTAAAATAAACCTCTGCATTACCTTCACCACTTTCAATGGCCTTATTAAAATCAGGAAGTGCTTTATCATATTCTTTCAACTCGTACAGTGAGCTTGCACGAGCGGTATAAATCTTAGCATCTTTACCTCCTGCATCTAACGCCTTTGTTAAATCACCAACGGCACCTTGATAATCTTTCATGTTATACTTTGAAACACCCAACGCTCCGTACTCGTCTCCGGCAGCTTCTCCTCGTGCAACGACTACAGCAAGATCAACAATCACTCCCGGATAATCTTTTAACTGATAGCGCGCAGCAGCACGATTCTTTAATGCTGTTGTATAATCTTTCTTCAAACCTAATGCACGATCAAAATCTGCTATTGACTCTTTAGCCATGCCCGCATTCAGTTTTGCTTTACCACGATTGTTATAGATTACTTCATCGCTGGCACCAAGTGTTATGGCTTTATCATACGCTTGAATAGCACCGGTATAGTTGCTTTGTTTAAAGCGTGCGTTTCCTAATTGATAGTAGATGTCTTTATTCTTGGTATCAAGTGAAGCTGCTTTCTCTAATGAGGGCAGAGCTTCTTTCTCTTTTTGTGTAGCGATGTAGGATAAGCCCAGGTTCTCGTAAATGGAAAGATCAGCTTTTCCTTTTTGTACAACTTTCTCAAGATCTGTTATTGCTGTTGCATAGTCTTTCAATTGATATGAAGATTTACCGCGTTTAATGTTGATGTCATCTTCCTTATCACCTGCTGCTTCGGCTGCTGTGAGTGCTTCAACGGTTCCTTTATAATCATTTGCATCATAGCGGAGATAGCCTCCATAAAGCAGAACCTTGCTGTCTTTCACACCTGCTTTGATGGCTTTGTCTAAATTTATTTTTGCCTGATCTTTTTTGTTGAGGTTATAATATCCCAAACCAAGCATACGAAGTAAATCGTTTGACTCACCTTCCGGTACTTTTGCCTTCTCTAAATCTTCAACACTACCAGCATAATCTTTTAATGTAAAACGAGCTGTGCCTCTGTTTAAAATTGCTTTGCTGTTATTGGGATTAAGTTGAATGGCTTTATCAAAATCAGGTATGGCACCGGCAAGATCATTCAAATTCATTTTGGCTTTGCCCCTGTTATTGTACGTTACGGCATCTGCTGATGAAAGACTAATGGCGTTATCATAACTCTTGATTGCTCCGGCAAAATCATTCTTTATAAATTTAATATCACCAACATTTTTAAATGCTTCACCATCACTCGCACCAAGTGAAATAGCTTTCTCTAAATCTTTTAATGCATTCTCTGTATCTTTTTGAATAAACTCTGCTTTGCCTTTTAACAAGAAAGCTTCTTTAGTGCTGATGCCTACATTGATAGCACGACTCAGTGACTCTATTGATGACGCATACTCTTTGTTCTGAAACTGGCATGTACCTAACTGATTGAACACATCTTTATCGCTTATACCCATCGATACTGCGGCTGATAAAGCTTTGCTGGCTTCAACACAGTTGCCTGCATTAGCCTGGCTGAGACCAAGCATTTTAAAAAGATCTTTGTCTTTCACACCTTTCTGTGCAACAACATTCAATGCATCGGCGGCACCTTTGTAATCGTTGAGTGTGTATTTGGCTGTACCGACTTTTTGATAGATCTCAACATCAGCT
>DATCRE010000450.1:0-8641 GCA_036569145.1 Cyclobacteriaceae bacterium | reverse complement strand
ATGAATGTCTGGTATTACCCAGCAGATCTGTGCATGTTCAAGTGCAGCTATGGTGTTACTGATATTATTCATATTTGCTTTGTTATTGACTTCAATCTTTTAGTTATCATACAGAAGAGAGGTGACTTATTAAAAGTACGAACATTTAACTCTTCGTGTTATCTCTTCACATGAGAAATTGCATTTATCTGCGTCATCACATGATTTGTTATTTTATCACATCGTGTAAGATGAAAATCATACACGCCTGTTTTGTAATGACTGCTTAATACATCACGCAACATTTCCTTCGCACGATTTAGCCTGACCTTAACATTTGATTCTGTAAGGTTAAGTGTTTCCATGGTTTCGGTTGTACTCATTTCTTCAATCTCTCTCATCACAAACACCAGGCGATACTTTTGAGGTAGCGTAGCAATAGACTTTTCGAGTATAGTTTTCAGTTCAGTGTTCATAAGACCGGTTAAAGGTGTTTCATTACTATAATCAAGTTCCTGCTTTTCAAGCAGAAGCTTATCAAGCTTTGCTCTTCGTTTTTTATATAACAGGCTTTCGTTTATTAAAATCTTCGTGAGCCATGTTGCGAAAGCAGCTTTATTCTTAAAGCTAGAAAGATTGAGATAAGCGTTGAGGTATGCTGTCTGCATAATATCTTCAACTTCATCGTCGTCATTTACAATAGATTTACTGATACGATACAAACGCTGATTGTATTTCCGGATTAGTGACTCATACAAATGGTTCTCACCGCTTATAACGCGACTTACAATTTCTTCGTCAGTTAACATGGCATGCTTTTTAATAGACTTAGATTATCTAACTCTATAAAAGAGTATGAAGTTAGTAAAACGTTACAACGATTTTTAATAAATAGTTTGTAACCCTTTATCCCTAGCGTACTCTAATCCATATAACAATATCACAAACAACAATACTATGGATACAACTAAAAAATTATCTGACGTTCAAACGCTTTTAAAATTCACGTATGGTCTTATGCCTATTGCAGCCGGTGCAGACAAATTTACAAACCTGTTAACAAACTGGTCTGAATATCTCAGTCCCGCAGTAGTTAGCATGTTGCCGCTTAGCGCCAGTGCGTTTATGGTGCTTGTTGGCATCATAGAAATTTTTGCTGGCGTGCTTGTTCTTATCAATCCCAGAATTGGTGCGTATGTAGTTAGTCTATGGCTTGTGTTAATTGCTTTAAGCTTGCTTGCCAGCGGACGATATTTAGATGTAGCCGTACGTGATTTAGTAATGGCTATTGGTGCATACTCGCTTGGTCAACTTTCAAGTCTTAATACTTCTACAAAAGGTTAGATGGTTAGGCATTAAAGAGTGATTTATAATACATACCCTGGAATGATTTCTGTTGAGAAATCTGCTGGGTGTACTTTTCTACGTAGAATAAAAGACTCAATCACTTCTAGTATTTAGCAAGCGTGAAGTTGTTGAATAAAATTTCTTTCTGCATCAATTAAAGAGAGTAGTTGATTAGCTTCAACTGCTCCTACTTTAATTTCGCTTTGAAAAAATCTATCGTGCGTTGCCAACTTAATTCGGCGGCGGCTTTATCATAACGAGGTGTGCTGTCATTATGAAATCCATGATTCACTTCAGGATACATATATTCCGTATATTCTTTATTGTTCTCTTTCAATGCTTTTTCATACGCAGGCCAGCCTTCATTTACACGTGTATCAAGTCCAGCGTAGTGAATCAGCAAAGGTGCTTTGATTTTGGAAACATCTTCTGCGGCAGGTTGTCCGCCATAATACGGAACAGCAGCAGCCAGGTCTGGAACACGCACGGCCATCATGTTTGCAATCCAGCCACCAAAACAAAATCCAACAACACCTATTTTACCATTGCACTCAGGATGTATTTTTAAATATTCGAAGGCCGCAATAAAATCCTCAAGCATTTCATTACGATCTCGTTTGCTTTGCAGCGCTCTTCCTTCATCATCATTTCCTGGATATCCTCCCAACGGCGTGAGTGCATCAGGTGCTAATGAAATAAATCCTGCCAGTGCTGTTCTTCTTCCTACATCTTCAATGTAAGGATTAAGTCCACGGTTTTCATGTACAACAATCACACCTGGCAATTTTCCTTTTGCATCTGTTGGTCGGGAAAGTAAACCACGAATATTACCTCCACCCTTTTGTGAAATATAATTAATATAATCTGATTTCAATCGCGGATCGCCCGGCTTAATTTGTATGATGCTATAATTGGGACTGATGAAACTCAGCAGCGATGCTACTGTAATACCACCGACGGCGTAGACGGAAAGTTTATCAAGAAACTGTCGTCTGTCAATTCGGTTGTGCGCATAGTCGTCGTAGAGATCAAATACTTCCTGCTTGATGTCTTCTTTTTTTATTTCTCTTGTCATGTGTGTCGTTATCTGGTGTATACTAAAGGTAACGATTTGATGCATGGAGCAGACAAAAATCAGAGATGAGTTACACCAACGGATAAAATCATTGACATCCGTTGGTGATTTTACTTGTACTGTTAATGGAATAAGAGCCTGAAAATTTTCAGGCTTTGGTTATCCACTCCATAGCAGGTGTCATATTGCTGAAATAAGCAAATGGAAGAATGTTGTTCGTGCTGTTCATCGCATCCTCCACAGACATTTGCGTGAAAATGTCATCAGGAATAATGATAGCAAGTTTCGAGTATCCTGCTTGCATCGCTTTTTGAGTCCATTCTGTTACTGACCATTGCTGATCATCAGGGTGGATTGTTCCTAAGTGAGTTGTATCAACAATGACCTTTCCTGTTTTAAATTGTTCGATGGCAGCAAGAAGAGAATGCAATCCTTCTCTGAACTCAGCAGAGGTGGGTGCTATTTTCCATTTTAGTACTATCAGATGATTGGTTTTATCATACCCAATAGCGATGAAGTCTTTTTCAAAATAATTCTGCATGGTGTATAGATGTTATTGTTAAAAGTTTACTAATAGCAAATGACCAGGTTTCTAATCCTTTAGCTTTTCTCTCAACCAGTTTTTAGCTGATTGCAGATCTTCAAACATAGCCGTTGTCATCTTTTCAGTCTGTATAGCTTTCTTGTTTATTTCGTCATATCCATCAACCCGCATTTTTCCAAACGGATTTTCTTCGGATACCACAAAAGCCAGATACTGCACTCCTGCCAGCAAAGCACGTGGATTCCAATCTTTTACTGCCCACTCTTCGCTGGTGTTCGCTCCCATTTTAGAAGCATCTGCCAGCCATGCTATTTTGCCTTGCTCCTTCTTTTTTTCAATCATCAGTTCAAGACCAATGTTCAGAAAAGATTTAAACTCTTCGTCTGACCAAAAGCCAATGTGTGTAGCAATGATACATGGAACAGATGAGTCATACTCTATCTTGCCATTTTCCCTGGTGTAAAGCGTTGTTATCATAATCTGATTTGTTTGATCAATAATGCAATAATGAAAGAGACAATTAATATTTTTTCATCCATTCCAATGCTTCCACCGGATTATCAAAATATGAGAATGGAATTGGGTTGGTCACCTGGCTGATAGCATCCTCTACAGACATTTGTGTGAAAATATCAGAAGGTACAATAATAGCCACACGTGAATATCCCGCTTTAACAGCTCTCTCAAACCAGACTGTGGCAACCCACGCCTGGTTATCAGAATGCAGAGCGCCGAGTTTGGTGGTATCAGAAAGCAATCTGCCAGTTTTAAAATGTACTATAGCTTCAACAAGATGGTTCATGCCTTCTCTGAATTCATCAAAGGCTGGCGCCAACATCCACTTCTGTACCAAAATGTTATTTACTTCATCGTACTCAATGGTGATGTAATCTTTTTCTAAATAAAGTTGCATAGTGTCAGTTGTTTTTATAAGAAATGTTTCAATTCAAAAACTGTTGTTCATAAAGATATTCAGCAATTTTATCATCTGTGATGTGATAACGGGCTCCTATAAATCGCTCGATCTCACCATTTTTTCCTGCTATAGGAACGATGGTTGCATCTACCCAATAATGGCTGCCATCTTTTGCTTTATTCTTGATGATGCCTTTAAACACTTTTCCAGCTTTGATCGTATCCCAGAATCGCTTAAATAATTCTTTCGACATATCAGGATGACGGAAGATGTTGTGAGGCTTGCCAATAAGTTCTTCACGCGAATATTTTGAGACTTCACAAAGCTTGTCGTTAACAAAAGTGATCGTGCCATAACTATCGGCTTCTGAAAGTATGGTTGTATGACCAAATACCTTTTCGCGTACTTTTATTTCCTCTTCGCTCGCTTTCAGTTTAGCAACAAGTTTTTCCATCATCATCTTTTGTGCTTCTGATTGAGAAATTGCTCGTTCCATTTCCTTGCTTCTCTGCACTTCGGCTTCCATGGTAGCACGAAGCTCCTCTTCCTGTGCGCGAAGTTCTTCTGTTTGCTGCTGGCTTTCTCTCTCTTTTTCTTTAAGTCTTTCCATAGCCTTTGCCATCATTTGCTTTTGAGCTTCGGCTTGTGAATTGGCTCTCTCCAGCTCTTTGCTTCGTTGTGCTTCGGCCTCCATTGTGGCGCGCAACTCTTCTTCCTGTGCACGAAGCTCTTCAGCTTGTATCTGACTTTCACGAAGCATTTTCTTCGTTTGTTCCTGTGCCTGCATCAAGCTGGTAACATCTGTGGAAAACTGAACTACGGCTGTCACCCCACCATGCTCATTCTTAAGCGGAATGTATTTGATTACAAGATGTCTGTTTTGAACCTGATACGTGGTCTCAATTGTTTCTCCTGATAAGGCTTTATCAGTTGACTCCTTAAACGATTCGCGTTCATCAACTGGTATAAGCTGCAACAGATTCGTATTCGTTTTATCAAGCACAATACCACTGGCCTGGTATCCAATTCTTGCCGCCTCGTTGAAGTGAATAATTTTATAGTCATGATCGAATGTGACAATGGAATCTGTAGAGGCATCAAGCAGGCTTTTCATGTAAAGCTCACTGCTTTTTGATTCCTGCATCAACCTCTCCATACCTTCTTGTGTAGCCTGCAGCTCCTCCATGTTTTGTCGCATCTCTTCTTCCTGGCTTCTCATGGCCTCGGCTTGTTCCTGGCTTTGCTCCAATAAGTATTTTGTCTGGTTCGCTATTTTTACATTGGCGATAGAGGAAGCTATTGTTTCACAAACTTTTTCAATGAACTCACGCTCATACTCCTGGTACGGTTGAAAGGAAGCGAGCTCTAACACACCGTAGATAACATCGTTCACTTTGAGGGGCACTATGAAAACACAACGCGGTGTGGCTTGTCCAAGTCCTGAAGTAATGCTTACATATTCAGCAGGTACATGAGTCATAAAAATAGGATTGCCTTCCTGCCAGCATTGTCCTACTAACCCTTGTCCTTCATAAATGATTTTTTCAGTGTGCTTCTTTTTGTTCCATGCATAACATGAAAGCATCTCGAGATGTATGTCATCTTTATTATCATCATTTAACACAAACAAACCTCCCTGGTTTGAGTTTGTATATTTAACAATGTTGCTGGTAATGGCATCTCCCAGTTTTTTAAAATCAGATTGATTGCGGATAATCTCAGCAAATTTGGCAAGACCTGACACAATCCAGTTTCGTCTTTCATCTTCAATTTTTGTTTGCTTGAGATGTTCTCTCATTTCCATCAATGTGCCTGCCAGGTTGGTCTGGTTAAGCGATTGATTAGACTCGTTAAGTCCATTCCATTTTGTTGTGTAGTCGCCAGCAGAAATTTTGGTTATGAATTCGTTGGTATACTGAAAGTTCTTAATGGATTCTGCCACAACTTCTTTCCAGTCGCCACCTTCAAGTGACGTGCCGTCATCAAATATGTATTTACGATTGTTTTGATCCAGCGCTGTAAGAAACTGTTCGCGCTGCTCGCGTTCTGATTTAAGTTTCCAGATAATATAGGCAACGGCTGGAATACCCAACAGTATGAGTATAATTTGAATGATGCGGTTTCTTGAAATGGCGTTCAGGTATTCTTCATCGGCTTTTTGATTTAATGAATCCTCATACACAAACAGGGGCACATAAAACGCTTCATATTTTTTCCATACTCCATAGCCACGGTCTTCATTTAAAAGTTTTATAAATTGCCTCATGCTGTCTTGCCTGGCAAGCTGAATCATCTCTTTTGAAAACATGAGATAATTCTCCACTTCAAATTTTATCTCCTTGAACTTGGCCATGTCATAATGCTGTTTGGCCAGTAGCACCTCAAGAGAATTAAAAACGGAATCTTTGTTTTTCAATACCTTCTTGATGGGATCAGCCAACTGCTCACTTTTGGTGAGGGCAAAGCCGCGGACAGAAAGATCAGCTCCATGAACAATATCGGTCATAATGCCCGCTGTTCTCCGCTTGATCACCTCAGTTTCAATTTTCAAAGCATTATTCTTAGTAATGGTATTGCCATTAAGCAGAGTGAAAACAGAATTGATCAGGAGTAGAACAATAAAAAAAATCAACAATACGCTTATGAGGTATTTTCTTTTAAAAATCTTGATCATAATTCAGTAGGGTTATAGTATGAGCGAATCCTGAATAACAGGCTGTTATTTTGTTAAATGTTTTATGAATTCTAATTGCCATTCCGGCAACCGTAACAGAAAAAATCGATTTATTAAACAAGCCCTTAATCAAAGAGCTAACTCCTTGATTAAAGTCTTTCATTTGAAATTGGGGGATATGTCTGGCTTAGTGTTTGGAGAAATGCCTACTGCAGTGAGCGCAAACGATAATGATAAAATTTTACGGCCCGACATACCAGCTTCTCTATGATTTAATAGGTAATATTCGATGAAAGATCAATAAATCAATGCTATTTTTATGCAGGACAAAGACGGACAAAAGGAAGGACAATAAAATGAACAATAGATAAAACCATGATAACGTTCTCAGGAAACTCATCTGTTAGTTAACAATGAGTAAGCTTCAACTTTTAAATTTCCTAAAGGTCAAGACGTTACATTTTATAATAACCCTACACACTCAGAAAAGGAATCTGAAAGGATTCATGGAATATAAATAATGAAAAAAAACACATACTCCTTCATTCGCATACTTACCAGGTGTTTACTAATACTGTGTTTTGTTACTACCGCATTTAACGTTAGCTCTGCTCAATCTTCTAAAGTTGATAGCCTTCAAATTGTTTTAAAAACGCTTCCTGAAGATAGCACTCGCGTAAATACACAGATCGAACTTTGCAAGATTCTGTCATCCTTGAATACCGAAAAAATGAAAGAGGTTGCACAGGAAGCCTTGTTGCTGGCACAGAAAATACATTTTGAAAAAGGCGAAGCCAATGCCAATGTTTATCACGCTCTCTATTATAATAAAGTAGGCGATGCACCACAAGCCATCTCGTATCTCCTGAAAGCTCTCGGCTACTATGAAAAAATCAATAACGCAGGAAGTGCCGCCATGTGTTTTAACAACATTGGTGTAATCTATCTTACGCAGGACGAGCTGGATGAGGCGATGGATAATTTTAAGAAGGCATACGCTGCCTGGAGCAAATTAAACTCTAAAGGCGGCCTGGTACGAGCGCTTAACAACATAGCCTCAGTCTATGAAGAGAAAAAAAACGATTCATTAGCTCTTATCAACTATAAAGATGCGTTGAAACTATGTGAGGAAGTTCCTGACAAACGTTTCTCAAGCCAAATACTCACCTCCATCGGAATGATATACTTGCGAAAGAAGGATTATGAAACATCTATGGATTTCCAGAAAAGAGCATTGCAGCGCGCCATTGAAACGGAAGATGAGGCACTGCAGGCACAATGTTATGGTGCCATGAGTGAAATATACGGAGCACAAGGTCAACCTGAGAAAGCGCTGGCAATTGCCGAACACGGATTAGAGCATGCACAGAAAGTAACTTCTAAAAGAGATTTACGAGATAGTTATAACCGGGTTTCTAAGGCGCATGAAAAACTGAATGACTATAAAAAGGCTTATAAATTTCAATCATTATATGTAGCACTCAATGACAGTCTCAAAAATTCAGATAACCTGAGCTCTATTGAAAAGCTAAAGTCAAGATACGAGCTGGGTAAAAAAGAATCAGAGATAACTCTTTTGAAAGAACGTCACCAGGTGGAAGCATCGCGCAGAAATATAATTATAGTTACGCTTGCAGCACTTCTCGCCATTGGTCTTCTACTCTATAACCGGTATAGGTTAATTACTCAACGAAGGCTTGCATTGAAAAGACAATTGCTAAAACTTTATACACAAGGTTTAATTGAAAAGTCTGAGACCATAAACAGAATTAATGCAGAACTTGAACAATTTAAAAGCACTACTTCAACTGAAGATGTTCAGATCGCTAAAATTGATAGGATCCTTCAATCAAACATTCTTACTAACGAGGACTGGGACAATTTTAAGAAAGCCTTTGAGGATATTCATCCGGCTTTCTTCTCAAAGCTGCGATACAAGTATCCCGCTATAACAGCCGCTGAGCTTCGTCTTTCAGCACTCATAAAATTAAATCTGTCTATTAAAGAAATGGCTTCCATGCTGGGGATATCGCCTGAGAGTGTTAAGAAGTCACGTTATCGTCTGAAAAGAAAATTAGGTCTGACGGAGAATGATGTCCTGGAAGA
>DATCRE010000449.1:0-2663 GCA_036569145.1 Cyclobacteriaceae bacterium | reverse complement strand
TTTGGTAAGCCATCCGTATGTTGTATCGCGTTTTACCAATGCATACGTATCATTTTCATCATACGGAATAATCCAGTCATATTCAGGTGCAATAAGTTGCTTACCATCGATAGAAAAGAAACCAACTAATCCATCTTTCTTTACTTCAACAATATCAGATTCAATCATGCCCGGAGTACCAACCAGATCATAATCAAGCGGAATAATAACGGCACCTGTTTCGTCAACCAATCCCATTTTATAGCCGGCAGGTTTTTCATTTCTGTCAATAAAGTAATTCTCCCAGGGTCCGCTTACAGCATAGTAATATGTTTTAGCATTGTAATGAACATACCAGATAATGGAATCATATTTCTGTTGAAGTGCATGCGCTGTTTCGAAATAGATTTTTCGATTAGCCATTTCTAACTCTTTATTTAAAGCCATATTCACTTCATATTTTATAGACAGGTAAGCATTATAAAATGATTCGCCTTCCAGTTTACTGATCACAAAATGACCATGATCTGGTTCTACCCAAAATATGATGGACGATTCTCGTGTTAGTGTATCAGTGAGATTTTCTGCAGTTAATGTAACGGGTATTTCAATTTTAATACCGTTGGCTTCATGCGCGATTGACGCGGCTGCAAAGTTGGTATTACAATGAAGATGATCTAACTCTTTATTCTGAAGAACATGAATGGCTGACAATATAGCTTCCTTGCTTTGATGTGCTTCAAATTGTTTAAGCACAACCTCATCACTACCGGCAAGACTTTTTTCAAATTCAGCAATGAAGGCTCTTATCTCTTTATCAGGATCATCTTTTTTCCAGATGGAACAAGCTGCCACCAGCAACAAGCTTATGAGAAGGGCAGTGAGGGTATAACGTGATTTCATAGGTAGGGAAATTATTTTTTAGCGAACGGAAAGTTATAAAAAATGATTGAGCATTTAATGACAGCAGTAACTTAAAAAATCAGCCAATGCGATTGCGGCTTGCAAAGTAGCCTACGGCTTCATCAACAATCATATCTTTTTGATTTATCCTGGTTTTTAACCTGATGCCTCCTAAAGTTTTACAACGGCTTAGTGCTACATATAACTGCCCGTGAGCAAATGCTCCTCGGCCTAAATCAATGGCCACTTTTTCAAAAGTAAGTCCCTGGCTTTTATGAATAGTGATGGCCCAGGCAAGCCTGATGGGGTACTGCGTAAATGTGCCTAATACTTCAAAATTTATTGAGTTTGTTTCACTGTCCCACTTATAGGTTTTATTCTCCCACACCACGGGCTCAACGCGATAGATGTCGCCTGTGGCGAACTGAACTTTGATTTCGCGAGCAGACAGTTCATAGATTTTTCCGATGCTTCCATTTACCCATCGGCCTTCCAGATCATTTTTCACCATCATCACCTGAGCACCAACTTTTAAATTCATGGTTGCACTCACGGGGAAGAGTCGTTCGTGAAATGTTCCTTCAACAATACTTTTAAATGTAAAGCTTTCAGTTCGCAGCATCAGAAGCTTTTGCATGTTTACCGAATCGGCAGCAGCATTCACAGAAGTGAGCACTATGGCCATCTCATCATCTCCAAATGATTCCGTAGTATATCGCTTGTTAATTTCATTCAGATCATCTTCCGTTGCGTGACCCATTCTTATACGATTGAGCAGGTAGATGAAGTCTTCATCTTTTTGACGGTAGATTGTTTTTAGTTCTATAACCTGAGGCTTGTTGCCAACAAACACATCGGCACTGAAGAAATATTGACTGGCATAGTCAGCAGAAGTTTCATGATGATAATCCTGGTTGGTAACAACAGGTGAGAGCTGAAACACATCGCCAATAAAAATCAATTGCTTGCCGCCAAAAGGTAAGTCACTGAGCATATTAATGCGTAATGATTGATCGATAGCGTCCATCACATCAACGCGTACCATAGAGACTTCATCAATAATGAGCGTGTCCATCTCACGCAGAATTCGCAGGCGAGGATGTCCTTTACTCCACGCTCTTATTTCGGGATCATTTTTTATTAATGTTCGCAGTGGAAATCCGAAGAAGGAGTGAATGGTGCTTCCACCAACCTGTAATGCTGCCAGACCTGTAGGTGCAAGCACAACATATTTTTTTGTAGTGGTCTTCCGAAAATAATTTAGCAATGTTGACTTACCTGTACCTGCACGACCTGTAAGAAAAAGTGTATTGGAAGTAAACTCCATCGTATTATACGCTGCCGCTAAATCATCATCCAGATTAAATTCAGGCGGAATGACAATGGCATCGCGTTCGGTTTGTTTACTGTTTTTCTTACTCATTAACTTCTGCGCGCAGATGTTCTTATGGTGTGAGTGATGAGTTTACCAGGTAATGATATAGGTACAACTCTCGGCACCATCAAGTCGGGTTTCTTTAGTTCGGTCTAACTGTACATCATAAATGAAAGAACCACGAGGAACAAATTTTTTCACCATGGTTGTTATTATGCCCCGGTCGAACTCGCTAGGATAAGGATTATTGCAAACCATGATGGCAAGCTTTTTATTTTCTTCAAATGATGTTAACGTGTAGTGTCCGATCTCACCACCGCGATGATTGAGATGATACGCGATGTCAATAGATTCAAGAGCTTTCTTAAGATCACTAATTTCGGGGGGGAAGATTGCATTCTGTGGG
>DATCRE010000448.1:0-2590 GCA_036569145.1 Cyclobacteriaceae bacterium | reverse complement strand
CAAAAATAAGTAACAGGTCTAAACTCCGAATTGCCTCAGGTGATGATCGAGATGTTTGTATTGCGCTATTCCCCATTCAGCAGGCGTAAGGTGTCCAAAGAATGAATGTGGATGTTTGGTGCAATTCTCTTCGCCCCCGGTAGAAAACAATGTAACGAGTTTTCGTAATCTTTCACGCTCAAAATTAAAATTACGATCATCGTTGATGATGAAGCTTTTATCAGTCGGACTGTTTTTGCCTAGTGGCTTCTCTCCAAGATACCTGCTTTTAAATACCGGGCCCAGAATTTTTCCCATAAACGTGCGTGGCGGAAACTTCTGTCCGATCGCTACCTCTGCTGCTACAGAACAGTGCGCCAGCATTTGTGCCACATTCATCTTTCCCCATTCACGTGATGATGAAGGAGTGAGTCTATCCATGCGCCCAGTAATTTCACTTAATGTTTCTGGTGAGTAAATGTTTTTCATTATTGCGTTAATGAATCTATCAAAAATATTTTTCCAGTGTAATGGCTACACCATCTTCTTTATTGCCTGATGTGATTTCCTTAGCGACAGCCTTTACTTCATCGCGTGCATTACCAACAGCAACACCTATTCCGACAGCCTGTATCATTTCAACGTCGTTGTAATTATCACCAAAGGCGATAACATTAGCCATATCAATAGAATAACAGGAAGAAAGAAGCAGGCGAAGTGCAGTAGCTTTTGAAATAGAGCGGGGTGCTATTTCAACATACGTTGGGCTTGACCGATAGATGTGAATTTTATCCGATAATGTTTTTCTGAGATTTTCGTCCAGTACCTGGATCTCTTCTTGCGGGCCCATGCACATTACTTTATGAGCGCCGTAGTTATGTTCAGTCCAGTCCTGAAGCACTGCCTCGAATTCTTTAAACACAGGCATTACCTTTGTTACACGTGTTTCTTTCTCGCTCCAGGCATCTTCTTTCGGTGCGTACCAGTTATCATCATGATAAAGACTCATGTGTATGGTGGTTCCTTTTACATGGGCAGCAATAGCAGAACAAAGTGAAGGTTCTATCACAACGGTGTCTATAACGTTGGGCGTTGCTGCTCCATTGTAATGAACAACGTAGCCACCGTTGAAACAGATCAGCGGATAATGTAAAATACCCAGCTCCGCCTGCAGATGTCGCATAGCGCTGGGCATGCGCGACGAGGCAAGGATAACGGGAATGTCTTTGTTTATTTTTTTAAAGGCTGCGATAGTTCTTGGCGAAAGCTCGCGTCTGCTATCTAATAATGTACCATCAATATCGGTACAAACGGCACGTATCTTATTCACTTGATCAAATTAAGGCTTGAATTTAGTGTTTTCATATTTTCAAATTGCGATGATCTCGAATAATTAATTACAAGAAGGCACTTACTTAACTTAAGTAGAATAATAGAATTAAATATTTTAAGATCTACATATAAAATAACGAGAAACACCGTTACTTAACAAAAACTAACTATGAGAAGTAATTATTCCGGAAAGCGTTTTCTGCTCCTTTTTCTTTTTGTCACGCTATCATTTTTAAGCTATGCCCAGATTAATCGTGATGTTATTTATCTAAAAAACGGAAGCATTATAAAAGGTATTGTAATGGAAATGGTTCCCGGTGGCGTCATTAAGATAAAGACTGCTGATGGAAGTATTTTTATTTATCAGATGGAAGAAGTGGTGAAAATGGAGAAAGAGGAGGATCTTTCGAAAAAACCAGGTCAGAATACAAGCGAAGATGGAGTTAATGATAAAGGTTATTTCTTAATGGCTCGGGTAGGACCATGTATCAACCCCGAATCAGACAATGTCTTTACTATTATTCCAAGTTTCATTACTGGTGTAAAACTCAATGACTATTTGTCAATAGGTGTTGGCGTTGAAACACTAAAATATTCTTTTACTAACGATCAGGTTGCTGACATAACTATGTATCCTGTTTTTCTTGATACTCGCTTTTATATTCCAAGAAAACGGGTACAACCTATGTTTAGTTTACAAGTAGGATATGCTTTTGGTGGAAAGACTCACTTTTCATATTATCCAGGTTCATACATAGATTTCGCTCCTAAATCTCATAGCGGTGGTGTCTTCACATCTCTTGGCGCAGGTATGCGAACATTCCTGAACAAAAAATTGTCGTTCGTTTTTGATGGAGGTGTTGCTTTTCAATCTATGAACGGTTATTCAAGTGAATATCAATCTTCATCTCAGGCTCAGTTGGCATTTTCAGAGACCAGAACCATGGCATCATTAAGAGTGAATGTTGGCTTTGCTATTAATTTGGGTAATAAAAAAAGTAGCGCAATAAACTAAGCACGATTTTTCTAAAATAAAATAAGCTGCCCGTTATGGACAGCTTATTTTATTTGTGAAGTTTTATTTTTACATCTTCCGAATAGATCCGCTTCCCGATGCGTCTGAGTTTACGTGACTTGGATTTCCTTTATACGATATGCTTCCGCTTCCGGAAATATGCGCGTCAAGATCGTCTTTCACATTAATCTCAACATTGCCTGATCCTGAAATGTGAATGTTGCACTTGTTTGTTTCGAGGTTGGCAGCAAGTACTTTGCCTGA
>DATCRE010000447.1:0-4024 GCA_036569145.1 Cyclobacteriaceae bacterium | reverse complement strand
CCACAACGGTCTTGCGCATAACCTGAAATGAAGAGAAATAACAGGAACGCAAAAGAAAGACAAAGCTCTCTTTTACAGGGTAGGATTAAGGTAAAGATTCTGGCCATGCAGTGGAGGAAACTGTTGTATATCAATCACGGTTAACGCGTGTAACCCGCAAATATTTCGGGTAACTTTTACTTTGAGGTTAAAAGCCATTCAGCAGGGCTTAATTCCCAATAGGGGTAAGATTGATTACTTCCACTGATTTTATTTCTGGCACGGCACGCTTAATGGCTTCTTCAACACCGGCTTTAAATGTCATGGTAGACATCCTGCAATTTCCACATGCACCCAGAAACTCAAGCTTCACACTATCTTGTGTAACTTCAAGAACTTTTACGTTGCCACCATCAGCCTCCAGGTAAGGTCTGATACCATTGAGCGATGCTTCAATACGCTGGGTTATTTCTTCTGTCATAGCTATAGTGTCGGTCATACTTTAATTTCTACACGCTCTGTTTGAGTAAAGTTAGCATTTCTTATGGCAATCTGGCGGGCTAATGTTTCTGCCAGTTCTTTAAAGGCCAGCGCAGTAGGCCCTTCTTTCATTACAGCAGGCATACCACTGTCGCCGCTTTCACGAATACCCTGCACGAGTGGTATTTGCCCCAGCACCGGAACATTATACTTATCGGATAAGTTCTTCCCGCCACCCTGGCCAAAAATGTAATATTTATTGTTGGGCAATTCTTCGGGCGTGAAGTACGCCATATTTTCTACAATGCCTAAGATCGGCACATTAATTTGTGGTTGCCTGAACATGGCCATTCCTTTATTGGCATCGGCAAGCGCTACTTTTTGTGGCGTAGTGACAATGACGGCGCCCGTTACAGGCACAGTCTGCACCATCGTTAAATGAATATCGCTGGTGCCGGGAGGCAAGTCAATCAATAAATAATCCAGTTCGCCCCAGTCTGCATCGCTGAAAAACTGCTTCAGCGCAGAGCTTGCCATCGGGCCGCGCCATACCACGGCACTATCTGCCGGGGCAAGGAAGCCAATGGAGATAAGCTTAACCCCATATTGCTCAATGGGTATGATAATATTTTTGCCATTCACCTGCTTTACGTGTGGTTGCTGACCCTCGCAGTTAAACATGGTTGGAACAGAGGGGCCGTAGATATCAGCATCAATCAAACCTACTTTTGCCCCGGCCATAGCCAGCGCCACAGCCAGGTTAGAGGTAACGGTAGATTTACCAACGCCACCTTTGCCAGAGGCTATCGCGATAATGTTTTTTACCTGTGGCAATAAGGGAGCGTTGTCGCGCAGGGTGGTGACGGATGAGGTCATGGTAATATCAGTCTCCACATCCTTGCCTAAAAACTTTTCAATGGCATCTTCACAATCCTGCCTGATCTTTTCTTTTAAAGGACAAGCCGGGGTAGTTAATACAACGGTGAAGCTCAGCTTTTTACCGTCAATCTTAATATCCCTTATCATACCCAGGCTCACCAGGTCACGTTTCAGATCAGGATCGTTAACGGTGGCCAGCGCAGCACGTACATTATTTTCACTCAAACTCATTTGCAGAAATTAAAAACAGGACGGCAAGTTAGTTAGTATTTAACTGAAACCAATAATGGTTAGCATGCGGGTGGTATAGACCTCAACACATTTTTATAATTATAGCTGCCAGTATTTTACGGATAAAGTGCTCAGTAGATTCCTGACCGGATTTATAAGGTTTTGGAAAAAAGTATTTTGAACAGGAAAATAACTTTCATATTCTTAAAAAGTTTTTTGCAAAAGGCCATGTGCCAGACAGATTTCTGGTAAAAGAAAAAATAAAAGAACATGAAAGGGATTGAAAGTCTAGATCAATTTGAGTTAGTCGAGCTTGACGAAAATGAAAAAATACTTATTCAAGGTGGGAATGTTCCTGCTCCACCTGCTGACGGGTTAACTGCTGCTGCCGCTGTATATTTTTCAGCAGTTGGTTTAGTTTGTGTTTCATTAGGACCTGTGGGATGGCCTGCTGCTATTATAGCTGGTGCTGCAGGTTTATACTTAGGAACGCAAGCGAAATGAGCATAAAGAGTTACTATCAGTTCTAATGAAAACAAATACAAAAGTTCTTCAGTTAAGTTTGATTACTTGGGCTATATTAATCCCTGCTATTTTGATAACGGCATTTATAGTATTCAATAAGAAATATGAACATTGGATAATACCTTTAGCATCATACTTTATTCTAATTGCTCTTTATATTCCTGTAGCAATTTTGAATAATGGCTTGTCTCTTAAAAAAAAGATTTTATGGATTACAGGTATTGTTATAATGCCTGTAATTGTAATTCCTTTTTATTGGTTTTCATTTATTAAAACCAGCAATTAGTTATGTCGTGGGAGGAATGATATTTTTCGAGCAGTTATACATAAAATGGTCATAACTGAAACCAATAAAGTTCCGCGTGAGAAAGAGTAGATCTCTTTAAACACAATCCTAATTATGAAGCAAGCAATACTAAAGGACAAACAAAGAATTTTATTTCTTCTGCTTACTATAGTTCTTTCTCTTACACTATTTAGGAATTGGGATATTGTAAAACATTTCGTTGCTGGTTTATTCTAAATTTTAATGAAGAGGATATAACTAGAATAGAAACTCATTATTCTATGTATACATATATAAAACTAAAATGCTAAAAAAGATTCTTGTATCAATTTCGGGATCGGTAGGAGTTGCTTTGCTTAGTATAAGCATGTTATCTATAATCCAGTTTATTAAAATATTCAGTTTAGGTAAACCACAAGGTGGCCTTTGGTCAATCTATATGGATGGTTTTTACTATTACATGAATTATGTTGGTTACATATTCTCAATAACTTTTGTTTTGTATATTTTATTTTATGTATTAGAGATACATAGAAATAGGGTGATTTCTTAGATGGAATGATGATAGATTTCGAGCGCCTATACATAAAATGGTCACAATTGAAACCAATAAATTTCATCGTACTGACAACACTTTTGATGTTTGTATTTACAATGCCGTTATCATTTGTACTGAATACTATTGGTGTGAAGGAAAAAGAGATTGGCAGTATCGATTACAATCAATATGGATTAATAGAAACTATTCTTCTGACTGCTGCTTTGGCACCCTTAATCGAAACATTTCTAGGCCAGGGCTTGCCAATTTATTTAACTCAGAAATTTATTAAAATGAGAACAAATCAAGTAGCAGTTTTCATTTCATCAATAGTATTCTCATTGTCACATTTAGGGTATAGCATTTGGTATTTCATACTGATTGTTCCAACGGGAATACTTCTGGCTATGACTTACATTGTGTTTCAAGCCAGAAAGGAATCCAGTTTTTGGATGACATTCTCTGTGCATTCGCTGAGAAACTTAATAGCTATATCTCCTTTTCTCTTAGACAGATAATCATCATTCACAATGCAGCAAGTCTTTCATTCATTATGCAACAAGGTTTATCTATATTAAAAGACAAAAGAGTTAAGTATTTTTTCTATCCAGCAAATAAAGACCCTGAAATATTAATTCTTGATGAGGCCACCTCATCATTAGATTCTGCGTCTGAGCAATACATTCAACGCATGGTAAACATTCTGAGAGAAAGAGGTAAACTATAATACTGATTGCTCACCGATTAAGTACAGTTTTTCAAGCAGATAAAATTATGGTGCTTGACCAAGGCAAGCTTGTTGAAGAAGGCACACATGATGAATTACTGACAGCAAGAAAAAAATATCATGACCTCTGGAAACAGCAATTTCCAATGTTAATGGATGCTGAATAATGACTCTGTTAACCACAAGGCTTTTCTCTCAGCACAATTATGTTTTATGTGATAAAACTAAAATTTAATATTGATAATGAATTTAAAAAGATTTGCTGGTTATGCATTGTATGTTATCGCGTTGGTAGTGCTGCTAAATGCATGTGAAGGATGTGACTATGGAGGATATAAACCTATGCCTGCCGAATTTAAAAGTTATACAGTTTTTTCTA
>DATCRE010000446.1:0-3183 GCA_036569145.1 Cyclobacteriaceae bacterium | reverse complement strand
ATTTACGTTGTCCAACGGAATCTTCGGTGGCTTTATTCCAGACTTCTTTCTCCATAATCTCGAATAATAAAATGCCTTCATAGTATTCGTTGAGAAGCATTTTATAGTCAGGATTATCAGCAATCAGTTTGCTTTCCAATTGTAGAATGATAGAGGCATCTACATAATTGTTGTAGAGTTGTTCAATGTATTTATCTGGTGAAAGAGTATTGGCATGTTGATTCTTTTCAACATACGAAATGAAGCTTTTAACAGTGTATGGATTGCCTGAAAGAGAGAACAGTTTTTCTTTTTCTATGCCTGAAGTAACAGGTTTCCAAGCTCCTTTTTTCAATGTTGTATCAGCCAGTGCAAATACTTTTGTTTTTATTATTTTATTCTCTTCAAATTGATAATCTTTTCGAAGCTTTGTTTGCAAGGCATGTTTTGAAACCTGAACGCGTTCGTCGCGCGCAACTTTTGGTTTTAATGTGGGAGCAAGTTCTTCATAAGATTGGAACGGAATTTTCTTTTCAAGTCTTACGATGTGCCAGCCATATTGTGATTGAAATGGATCAGAAATATCGCCTGGCTTTTGCATGCTGAAGGCAACACTTTCAAATGCAGGTACGGATGCCATGGCACCAACACCAAAAGGCCGAAGCTTACCGCCGGTATCTTTTGTTCCCGGGTCTTCTGAATATTGTTTGCAAAGTTCTTCCCATTTAGCGCCGGCTCTTAGCTGATCATAAATTTCAAAAATAGTGTTCTTTGCTTTTTCATTGTCTTTATTATCACCTGTGCGAATCATGATGTGAGAAACTTCGACTTCACCACGTGCTGGCTTACGATCAGTTACTTTAATGATGTGATAACCAAAGCGCGTGCGCACCGGATTGCTGATGTTGTTAACCGGTGTACTATAAGCTCCATTTTCGAAAGGATATACCATTTGCAAAGCGGTGAAAAAACCCAGATCTCCTTTATTTAATTTTGCTGAAGGATCTTCTGAATAAGTAGCTGCCAATGTTCCGAAATCTTCTCCCGCCAGTGCCTTGTTTCGAATGTCAATAATTTTATTGTAAGCCTTAAGCGTATCTTCAGGTGTAGCTTCCGGGTTAACGTTGATCAGAATATGTGAAGCACGAACCTCTTCTTTCAATCTATTGTAGGTGAATTTTACCAGGCTATCCGTAAGCTTGGCATCTGGCAGGTAAGGTTTACGAAGTTCATCTTTGTATGAATTGTATTCTTTCACAAAGGAAGCAGCAGTGTCTAATCCACGATGTCGGGCTTCTTCAACTTTTAATTTAAAGTTTATAAAGAGGTCGAGGTACTCATTAATTTTTTCAGTTAAAAAATCATCTGCTTTATTCTGATGATTCTTTTTATACAGATAGATAAATTCATCTGTAGTGACAGCCTTGTTATTGACAGTAAATACTGTAAGGGCTTTAGATTTTTTCTCTTTCTTCTTTTTTGATTGAGCTTGTGCTGTAACAAAAACACAGCACAGTAATGCAATGAATAAACTTCTCATCTCGGTTTAGTATAAGAGTTTTAAGGTTTAGGGAAATGTACGGTTTTTACTAGGCGGCAAACATTTTTGCCACTTCGATTTTGATATTCAACTTTATCCATAATGGTTTTTACCAGGCGAATACCCAGTCCCCCTTTACGTTTCTCATGAATAATGTTATCAAGTCCTGGTTCTGTAAATTGATTAATATCGAAGACGGTGCCATTATCTATTATTTCAAAAACAACAGGATCATTGTTTTCAATTTTTATATGTAATTCAAATAAGTCATTCGGATTGCAGTGATGTGCATGAATCATCAGGTTAGAACACATCTCGTCAAGGGCAAGCACAACTTCGCTTATTTCAAGATCAGGCACGCCGTGTTGCTTCAACGATCCACGTATAAAATCCCTGACACCCTTCAGGTTTTCAACGTTGCAGCCAACTTTATACTTATAGTTCATTGATCATTTGCTTAGCTTGAACTTTATCCTTTCCTATGTGCAGTAGCTCATTGAGGCCAAGGATTTTAAAGGTGTTGGCCACTTTCTCATTCATACCGAATAATGCCATGCGCATGTTCTTGTCTTTGAACTCTTCAATGTAAGACATAAACACGCCGAGGCCGGCAGAGGAAATATACTCGAGCGCACTGCAGTCTACCATAACTTTGGTAAATCCTTCTCCCACACTTTTGGCAATTGCCAAATCAAGCTCGATGGAAGAGCTGGCGTCTATTTCACCGATTAGAACGATGACGTCAGCCCCGTCTTCCTGTATTCTTTTGATGTGGATCATATCATTTAACGGTTATCGTCTCTTTATTGTTTGCCTTTTGTTTCGGGTACTTGCTTCATCAGTTAAACTTTACAATCATGGTTGTATAGTCATCATTAATATTGCTTGTTCCCGAAAATTCATATAAGTCTTTAATTAAATAATCCTGAATTTCTTTTGGTGTGAGGTCTTTCACTTCTAACAGGAGCGTTGATAACCTGTCATAGCCAAACTCTTCATTCTTCTGATTTTTAGCTTCAGTAATTCCATCGGTATATAAAACCATAATATCACCTCGCTTATATTCAAATTCATAAGGCTGAATGAAGTTGCTATAGCTTTTATTCCGAACCATGCCCAACGCAATACCCTTGTCTTTAAAATATTCAACGCAATTTGTTTGTGCATGGTAATACAAAACAGGACAATGGCCTGCACGTGCATAACGAATGCTCTTGTGGGTTGTGTTGATAACAAAGTAAGATGCTGAGATGAATGATCCACGTTCCAAACAATACACCAATGCCTGGTTAGCGCGTGCCATGAATTCGTGCGGTTCAAAATCCTGCTGTGCCAGGCTGTGGAAGATTCCTTTCATCTGTGACATGTGAAAGGCTGCTGTCGTTCCCTTACCTGATACGTCGGCAATTATTAATGACACCTGGTGTTTTCCTATGCGAATAGTATCATAATAATCACCCCCAACTTCATCTGCCGATTCTGAAAATGCCGCAATCTCAAAATCATCATCCTTCTCAAGAAGCTCAGGTAACAAACTTTTTTGAACCATTTTGGCAATCTTCAACTCTTCTTTGTAACGCTCATTTTGAAGAGCCTCCTCAAGAAGCCTGAAGTTCTCAATCGAGATACCAGCCTGGTTGGCAAATGTAGAGACGATTTTAGTC
>DATCRE010000445.1:0-2304 GCA_036569145.1 Cyclobacteriaceae bacterium | reverse complement strand
GGTCGGTGATAACATAAGAAATTGTTTCTTTGGATGATAAAGTATCCATGTAAACACCAGCTGCAATTGCCTCAGTTTTTATGTAGCTGTTATATTTGATTTCAGCATCAAACGGAAAACGCCCTGCGGTCAGTTCCGTGTTGTACCATCCGGTTTTATCGCTCCATTGTTTGATGTAAGTATGATTGGGAGCGATGGCCAGCCAGGCCTTAATACCAAGTTCATCTGCGAGTATTTTATAAAGAGCAGGCAGGCTATGACAATTTCCCGTTTGCTCATACAAAAGTTTGTTCACGAACATTTTTTTCCAATCCGTCTCTCCCCAAAAATCATCCATATCATAGGTGAACGGAATCTTCATAAAACTGATTTTTTTGTCAGGGCTTTGAAAGTGCAATGAATCTTTCATTGCTTTATAAATAGCGCCAGCCAATAAAACCTGGTTACGATCACTTTTATTATAATCAAGCCCATCAGTAGCTGCAACTGCTTTTGTTAATTTTATCAAAGCATCAATCTGAAAAGAAAAGTCGTCATAGCTTAAAAGGTTTTCTGTATAAGCATTTTCAGTGATGAACACCGCTCTTTTAAAAGACAACTGCGTTTCACCTTTCAACATTTGATTGAGTTCATCAAATTGTCACGTCCTAAAATAAGTTTACAGGTTAATCATTAATCCTGTTATAAGTTTACATGTTGTTCTTAATCCTGGAATGAGTTTACAACATTGATTTTAAATTGTTTATTTTTCCATAGGCGTTCTGTTTTTAAATTCGATTGATGTACAGTATCCGGAGGTAATAGACCAATACTAAAATGAGGACGCTCAGTATTGTATAGGTTTACAGCCTGATTGAGGTAGATCCTGGCTTCTTCTAAGTTTCGGATCGAGTACTGTTCAAGATATTCTCCTTTAAGGATACCATTAACACGTTCAGCTATTGAGTTCTCCAAGGGATCACCATTTTCGGTCATGCTTATCTTAATTTGATTTGCCATCAATAGATTTACATAATCCGTAGAACAATACTGAACTCCTCTATCGGAATGGTGTATTAAATGTTCTGGAGTATTGGTTAGTTGAGTTAATGCCATTTTTAAAGCCTGTAGTGTTTCAACAGCTTCTAAATTAGGTGCAACATGATAGCCCACAATTTTGTGTGAGTAGGCATCAGTAATAAAGCTTATGTAAACAAATCCAGAAGTGATTTTAAGATACGTTATATCACTTACCCAAAGTTGATTAGATTCTGTCGGCTTCCAATCTTTAATTAGGTTTGGATATTTGCGCAACCAGTGAAAAGAATTGGTGGTGTATACGTTTTTTCGCTTACGTCTTACCAAAAGATTATGGGAAGCTAATAGATCAAATAAGGCATCTCTTCCCATTTTTATTTGATGTTCTAGCATAAACCCATCAAGTAGTTCATATAGTTTTCGTGTTCCCATTCTTCGATGATATTGGCGTATTAAGCGAACTTGTTGAAGAACTAATTCATACTCTACGCTTTGAGAATCTTGATACCAAAAGTGTTTATAATATGCCTGTCTAGTGATCCCAAGTAACCGACAAAACCGCGATAGACCAATGTGCGGGTAGTTGTCTTTCATCTCTTGGATTACTTGGTATTGGACTTTTTTCGAATACTGATTTTAAGCTCTTGTTCTGCTACTTCTATCATCCTGCGATAGGTTTCAGCCAATAACTTAGCATCTTCAAGTTCTCGTTTCAGCTTGTCTACAGTATCCTTTTTTTCGGGGGTTGGCGGAGTTGATTCAGGCATACTATATAAAGGTATGGATCTTTGTCTTAAATAATTATAGCCCAGCTCCTTCAGCCAATGATCTAATCTTGAATTTCCAAGCTTAAATTTATGCTCAATCGCTCTTCTTGTAAGAGTGCTTGTCATGAATTCATTACAGACATGTCGCTTGAATTCTTCTGTATATCGGTTCTGCCACTTTGTGCCATAAGGCTTGATATGTTTTTCCATTTCTAGGTACATTGTGTAAACCTATTTCAGGACAAGACACTTAATGCTTATCTTGCGGATACGCTGGTTATTAGTATCCCCCACATAAAGATTACCTGCGTCATCAACGGTTATACCAAAAGGAGAACTGAATTGAGCTTCAGTATTCTTGCCTTCTGCATAACCTGCGGTACTTCCTGCTAACGTACTCACCACGCCATTTGATGTCATCATGCGAATGCGGTTGTTGCTGGTATCGCTTATATAGATATTACCAGAACCATCAACAACTATTCCTGAAGGATTATCAAACTGAGCAGCGCTGCCTGTA
>DATCRE010000444.1:0-4421 GCA_036569145.1 Cyclobacteriaceae bacterium | reverse complement strand
ATTTCAATGGTGAGCGTCCGTGGAGAAAGCAAATCAATACAGCTGCTCAAACTCAATCTGATAAAAAATAAGTATACTCTTAACTGTTATAAGTATGATTAAGTTTCTCGAATCTGTTTTTGAAAACCTGAGCACCTGGGGCTTGCCCGTGTTCATGTTAATTCTGGGTGTCATCGAATTTTCGTTTGGCCTTTATAAAAAGCATTGGAATAAAAATGAACGCATACTGGATATTGTTTGCTACACCGTACCCAAGATTGTTGTAAGACCACTCGTGGCATACTTTGGTTTAAAGTTCCTTCCGTTGGTGCTACCCGGATTTAAAGCTGCTTTTGATTGGGTTCCTTTCTGGTGGGGATTTCTTATCATTGCCATCGCTGATGACTTGACACAATACTGGTATCATCGCTTGCATCATGAAGTTCCTTTCTTGTGGAGATTTCATCGCACGCATCACTCAGCTCCCTACATGGGCATGGCAATGGCCAGCAGACAAAATATTATCTATACCATTTTCTTTTCGCAGACATACCTCACAACAGCGCTGGTTTATATAGGATTAGGATATCCGGCGTTGTTTGTGAAGGGTATCAAATCTCTCATCACAACACTCGCACATTCCAGCATACCATGGGACAAACCCTTCTATGAAAAGAAATGGCTTCATCCTGTTGCGTGGGTTTTAGAGCGACTCATTTCTACACCAGCAACGCACCATGCGCATCATGCTGATTCTACTGATGATGGCGTTGGACATTACAAAGGAAATTTTGGCAACATGTTTTTCATCTGGGATATCATCTTTGGTACTGGATTAATCACACGAAAATATCCTAGTGGCTATGGAGTTAAATCATATCAGCAGGAAGAGTGGTATGCACAATTTATGTGGCCCATTTTCAAATCGAAGAAAGAAGGTAGTGAGTTATCGCACAACGGACCAATGGTAAAAGAAGATCCGATAGAAGAACCGGTGTTTGATCCGGACGAAGTACCATCTTCTTTTAATCCATCATGGAAATCAGTTTTTAATATTCAGAAATCATAATACGGTATCGTGCTAATTACATTAATATGAAATCTAAAATTTTATTATTCGCATTTCTTTTTAGCGTATCAACGCTATCATTAGTACAAGCGCAGCAACCTGTTGAGTGGAAAGGCAAAATTGCCAAGTCAACTAAGGACTCTCAGTCATACAAAATTGATTTTGTAAAGAAAGCTACACCAGGATCGCCAAACGTTCTCCTGATCTTGTTAGATGATGTTGGTTATGGTGCTGCCGGTGTTTTTGGTGGTGTGATTAATACGCCCAATCTTGATTCATTAGCCAACCAGGGGCTGCGCTATACAAATTTTCATACTACAGGAATTTGCTCACCAACACGCACGGCATTATTAACGGGACGCAATCATCATTCGGCTGGTATGGGATTATTTCCTCATTATTATTTGTCAGGAGATTTTCCCGGATACAATGGGCACTTGCAACCTGAAAAAGGAACAATCGCTGAAGTGTTACGCGAAAATGGTTACAGCACCTATCAACTAGGTAAGTGGCATCTCACACCAGATGATGAAGCAACAGATCTTGGCCCCTTTGTTCGCTGGCCTTCTGGTAAAGGCTTTGATCATAACTTCGGATTTCTGGGTGGTGCTACCGATCAATATAAACCTGATCTTGTAGAAGATAATAAACACATTACTCCAGATGGCAGACATCTCAATGCACAACTCACAGATAAAGCCATAAGCTACATCAGCAAACAGAAAGCCATTGCGCCTAACAAACCTTTCTTTGTTTACTATGCTACAGGTGCAACGCATGCTCCTCACCAGGTTGATAAAGAATGGTCAGATAAATATAAAGGCAAGTTTGATGAAGGATGGGATGTTTTTCGCGAACGTGTTTTTGCAAACCAAAAGAAGCTAGGTGTTATTCCGGCTAATGCTCAACTACCAGCACGAAATTCTTATATCAAAGCATGGAAAGATCTTCCGGCGGAAGAACAAAAACTTTATGCACGATTCATGGAAGTGTATGCAGGCTTCCTTGAATATACTGACTTTGAAATTGGAAGATTGCTCACGCATCTTAAAACCTCAGGACAATTGGAGAACACAGCCGTGTTTGTAATCATTGGCGATAATGGAGCCAGCAAGGAAGGACTTGAGTATGGTGTAACCACCAAGTCTGTAAGGTTTGGTGTTGATAACATTACGCGTGCTGATTATCGCAAGTTAGTGCTAAGTGAGTATGACAAGATTGGTGGTAAAGATGTTGCTTCTGTTGCTAACTATCCACTTGGTTGGGCACAAGCTGCTAACACACCGTTCAAGTTCTGGAAGAGCGATGCAAACGCAGAAGGTGCTACACACAATCCGTTGATTGTTTATTATCCAAAGGGCATCAAAGAAAAAGGCGGAATCAGAAATCAGTATGCTCATCTTATTGATTTGTTTCCAACTATAGAGGAGATTACCGGAATTAAACAACCTGAAGCCATAAGAGGAGTGAAGCAAGATCCCTTGCAGGGAACAAGTCTTGTGTACTCGTTGAACGATAAAGTAGCAGCATCAAAGCATACCCAACAGTATTATTGCATTTTTGGTAATCGTGCTATATACAAAGACGGATGGAAAGCTTCGGCGGCGCATCATCCAAATTCACTTGAGCTGTTTAATTATGCTGATGAACCAAAGCAAACCATCGAGAATAATCCTGATAAAGAAGTTTGGGAACTGTATAATCTCAATGAAGACTTCAATGAGCGAATTGATCTGGCAAATAAATATCCTGAGAAGCTAAAAGAATTAAAAACTCTTTTTGATTCAGAAGCTGCTAAGTATAATATCTATCCGTTGCTGGATATTGAATACGCAACAGAACGTTACAAAGAACAACAGCTGTTATTGCAACAGCAGGCAAAGAAATAGTTTAACCTAAACTGTGAGAGTCAAAGCATTGAGTTGTGAGGATCATCCCTTATAACTCAGTGTCCGACTTGATAAACCTAACTCCCGAAAAAATGATGTACATAATCTTATTTGCTGTTTTTTGTGGTATAACACTTACAGCTTTTCTTAAAATAAAATTGAATCAGAAAGATTCACATGAAGTGAATGCTGAAGACAGAGCTGCTGTCTTGAAAGTTCTTGATAATTACATGGCAACCTTCAATTCGAAAAATCCGAAGGCATGGCAGGCAACGTATCACTTTCCTCACTATAAACTGACTAATGGAAAAATGTCAGTTCTGGAACGACCTGGCATACCTGACCCGGCAACATTTATTACACTCAAACAAACCGGGTGGGATCACAGTGCGTGGGATCATCGTAATATGATGCAGACATCAAGAGGTAAGGTTCATGTTGATACACAATTTTCTCGCTATAAAGCAGATGGAACAAAAATTGGAACTTATGAATCACTCTACATCGTAACAAAGGAAGATGGACGTTGGGGTGTTAAGGTGAGATCTGGTATTGCTGAATAACAGTTTACTAGCTCATTACAAAATGATATCCCACACCTTTTATGGTAATGATTTCAATAGCAGGATCATCTTTTAGAAAATCACGAAGCTTGGTAATGTAAACATCCAGGTTACGTGAATTGAAAAAGGAATCGTCGCCCCAAACGCGCAGCAATATATCTTTTCTATTAGTGGTTGTATTTTTGTTTTCACATAAGATTTGCAATAGTATCGCTTCCTTATGTGAGAGCTTGCGAATCAGTTCACCGTTTTTCAATTCATACCGGTTAGGACTGAATTCAAACTTTCCAATCATGAAAGACTCTTGTCCATTGGAAGAATTTTTTTTCGAAAGCTGTAATAGGTTGTTGATTCTTACAATCAGCTCCTCCATGCTAAAAGGTTTTCGCAGGTAGTCATTGCCGCCCATTTCAAACCCTTTGATCACATCTTCTGTTTGTGTTTTGGCTGTGACGAAAATTATTGGCGTGACTGGCGAGAGCTGTCGTATAGTTTTACCCAGTGAATAACCATCTACATGTGGCAGCATAATATCAAGAACACAAATATCAGGCTTGGTATCTTTAAATTTGTTGATAACCTCATTGCCATCAACGATCATGTGCACTTCATAACCTCTGCCTTCAAGACTTTCCTTTACAATGCGACCCAAAAATGGCTCATCTTCTACATATAAAACTTTTACTTTCGACATGTTACTTTGGCTTGCCAACTATTTTAGGAAGCGTAATGCGAAATGTACTACCAATTCCTGGCTCACTTTCTAAATGAATAGATCCTCCGTGTTCTTTCACAACACTATTTACATAATTTAAACCGAGGCCATAACCTTTAATAGTATGAACATCGCCGGTAGGCACACGAAAGAATTTTTCAAAAATCTTATTCTTAAACTCCGGGGCAATGCCTATGCCTTTATCT
>DATCRE010000443.1:0-17265 GCA_036569145.1 Cyclobacteriaceae bacterium | reverse complement strand
TCCAGTTTCAGGCATATACATTCTCGCTCCATAATCCAGCCAACCAAGATTTAACTCGTCTTGCTCTTCTTTCCCACTGTACTTGTATTGATTCGCTAAGCTGTTCTCTCTAGAGTACGAGTTAAAGGTCAAGCCGAACGGATAGTAGCTATCCATCTGAACAATAGCACTTGGCGTATAGGTTATGCTTACATCGTCTATGTAAACATCTACTAAAGTAGGGTGTTCATTGCTCACATACAAATAAGCATAGCCGGGTTCTTTCACCGTATAGCTTGCACTCATTAATGAACCCGTTGATGTGGATGCCTTGTATGAAACATCAATAACATTGTAGTTCTTATCAAATAAAATAATGGTAACAAAAACTTTTACAGGGTCACTCTTATTTACATCTCCGCTGGTTCCTATCTCCCAATTTCCAAATGAATTGACTCCCGAGGAAGCTGTGCCCACTTCATTTGCAGTGGGTGCAGCTAAGTTAAAAGCAGACAACAATGCTGACACAAAGCTGGTATAGTTCGTAGCTGTTGTTGAAGGTGTGCTGTATTTGGCGTAAGCCTGTATTTGCAACTGATCGCCCGGCATTACAGCAAAACTTTTCGCTAAGCCTACTTGTCCGTTATAACCACCATTGAGCAGTTCAGAGTTTGTTCCTGAATGAGCATTGGTTGCCTGCGTATTAATAAGACCACCGCCCGAAGGATAATGTAAAAAGTTAGCAGACTCCGTACTTTGATTAGCAGCTTCAAAACCTGCTGTGTATTGTTGGGTTGTAGTCTTTGACGTAAAGGTTACTCTCACATTTCCTAAATGATCTTTCAGGTTGTATTGGTATTCGGGTTGAGAACCTGTCATCACCACCCGGCCTTCTGCATGGTTAATAAATTTCAGCGTGTCATTTTCATAGAAGAATTCACCAACATACTCTGTTTTCTTTTTCTGTATGCTGCTGGCATTAAATACCAGCTGGCTTAATTTCTGGCCGGTAGCGTCATAATTATATTTTAGCTGCTCGTTCGTTTTTTTGGTTACCGTCGCGGGCAGGTTAAGATGGTTGTAGGTAATACCGGTTATGCTCTTGTTATTATCCACAGTCATGTTGCCGTTAGCATCTACCGTGTAATCAAGGGCTGTACCGGGGTTGCCATCAGCAAAGCCTTTAAGCTTATCGGTGGTAGTGGCAAGGTCTTGCACATATTGCAACTGGTTGCCGAGCGTGCCATAATTATACGTGAGGTTATCTATTTGCAAATTATTATCGCCTTTGCGTGTCAGGTTTTTGATGTTGCCATTCAGATCGTATTTGGATATAATCTCATCATAATATCCGGCCTGCCAGTTACTAGTCTTGTTCATTTTACTATTGGCAGCCGTTAACCTGTTCAGGGCATCGTAGCTGAAGTTGTAGCCGAGCTCTTTTATGTCTGCCGTGCCTAATCCTACGCTCCAGCGCATGCCACTGATATTACCGTTATAAAGACCCGTACTGCCCAGGTTTGAATCGGCCTGATCGTAGCGCAGGTTCATACCAAAGTAATCGTTCGTATCATCGTTGGTTGTACCGTTGTCACTCGTAAGCTGTGAATTGTTCATGGAGGTAAGCCAACCGCGTATGTTATAACGGTAGTCTACACTCTGCCTGGCATCTGCACCGGTAACAACCGTGCTGTGTAGTTTCTTGTCAACAAGCTGACCGAGTTCATCGTAAACATTTTTAACCAGGACAATGTCTGTCGCGCCATTCAACGAATGTTTAACTGTAAGCACCCGCCCTGCCGGATCATACGCAAAGGTTTCTTTTACGGTAGTGGTAACACCATTGACCAGGTACGTGCGTAATGTATATTGTACCTTGCCCGGAAAATCATAAACGTTTGTTGTTCGCACCGTTCCATTCTTGGCATGTTGAGCAATGGTTTGTATCGAACGATAGCGTGCATCATAATAACTTACATTCCACAGGTAGTTTGTAGAATTGAGGATGTTGATTTTACTTCCCGTTACCTGACCTGCAACAACTGTATTATAGGTTGTCTCTTGTCCTGAAATATCAGCCGGAGCAAACGTGTATGCAGAACCCAGCGCTAGGTCTGTTACAAACTTATAGTTGTCGTAATAGTTAACGGTAAGTACATTAAATGATGTTGTAGGCCACACGCTGTTACTGTAGCCGTGCGTTGCCACAGCGCCTGTATACGTTTCATAAAAATTAACAGCATCTACCAGCGCAGTCATGGCAGCCTGCGTGGCAATGGCAGTATGTGTATAAAGTGCCGTGATAACAGGCCTGTTCAGCATGTCATATTTTGTAATGAGCCATTGCTTGTTGGGTCTTTGATTTCCGTCCTGGGTCATTACCAACCGGTCACGGTTATCATACACCATGTAAACGGCGGATGCTCCCGGTACTTTTTTCAGAATCATCCTGTTGCGGGCATCGTATTCGTATTGAAAGCATAAGCCATCGGCAATGGTTGGCGTAACAACCCATGTTTTTGTTATTAAATCTACGGCGTTGGGTTGCAATACAAATCGCTGGTTGCCTAAGTCATCATACACATAATAGGTGCAGGCCCAGCCTTTGTGCGCCGCTGTTGCAGGGCTTGCAAGCGCCTGTACTTTTTTCAGAATCACAAGGTTATTTTTGTCGGTATACTGCACCACCTGGTGGCCTGATTCATCTGTTGTAATATTTTTATAAAGCTGGCCGATGGCATACATGCCAGCCGTTACGGGCAAGCTTCCTGATGCAGCCGCGATGTTCCATTGCTGCACAGAATCTGATACATCATTAAACAAATATTGCATGGATGTACCGCGCAGGTTTCCTACCCAATTATTTCCCGGTGAGTATGTATTCAATACACGGTTCAGGGGTGAAGCTTCATAATCGGTCTGCCCGTAATAGTATTGCTCACCCGGAAATTGTGTAGTATTAAATGTGTTCTGTTCAGTCATCCGCGCTATTTTAAATTCACCATCCTGCGCGGTGGTCGAAGTATAAGGCATGTAGTGCGTCACCTCACGATCAAACTTATCGTAAACCTGAACGGCAATCATATCTTTCTGTGTCGGGCTTTGTTGCCGTGTTACGGTTTGTATAGGTCTGCCCAAACCATCATAGTATTGCGTGCCCTGCGCTACGTCGTTGGGGTCTGTGAGCAGGTTGGCATCGGCCTGTGTCGTTACACTGCGTTTGGTAATGGTGCGGGTGCGTAAATAGTTAAGCGCGGGCGAGGGATATACATTTACAACGGCGCTATTACTTGCAACGGACATGCCTGCACTGCTCACCATGACGCGATAGCGGGTTTTGGCCGTCATGTTTGTTGGCGTATACGTGTTGCCTGTAGCTGACGCAATAGAAGTCCACGTTGTGTTATCTGTCGAGCTTTGCCATTGATAGCTGTAGTTGCCATCGCCGCCGCTCACACCTGTCAAAGACAATTGACTAGCGGACGCCCCATACAGAACCGTTGCCTGTGTTAAAGGTACTGTACTTCCGGCAGACAGGGGTGGATAAAGATTGACCGCCGCCGGAGGTGAACTCACGGTAACGCCATTGCTGCTCACCAGCACGATATAAAACAATGATGCTGTTGCCGCTGGTGGTGCATAGCTGGTCGTTGTTGCTCCTGTTATGGATGTAAAAGGCCCGCTGGCAGATGTAGCCGACTGCCACTGATAGGTATAGGTTCCACTTCCTCCTGTAGTGCCTGTAATACTTAAAGGAGCGGGTACAGCATTATTATAAATGGTTTGAGCAGCGGGTGTAATGTTTCCTGATACGAGCTTGGGGTATACAATAATCATAGCCGTATTAAGCGTTGATGCCGTTTGAGGGCCACACGTTACTTTACGGAGGTAGTAGGTAGTGGCTGTAAGCGCGCCCGGTGTATAGCTCAGACCGTTTGCCCCGGTGATGGCATAAAAGTTTGAGTTGTCGGTGGAATAATACCATTGATATTCATAACCATCGCCACCACAGGCTGAGCCGTTTGTTGCAGCGGTTGCTGAAATCTGCATGGGTGCTGTATTATAGTTGATGGTCTGCTTCGTGTTAGTAATCTTGCCACCACTCAATGCTGGCGCGGTATTAATAGTTACCGTAATGGTAGCTATTGTACCACCTGTGCTATTCAGTGCCGTGATAACGGTACTGGCACAGGATGCGTCATTAAAGTAAATCTGCACACTGGTGGATGTCTCTGTGCCAACCATAATGGAACCGCAGGATATAGTCCATCTTGCAGCCGCAGAACATAATGACCCGTTAAGGGTATATGTAGCGGTGGCATATCGGGCCACAGGGTTAGTCCCCGAAAGGCTGCAACCAACACAGGGAGTCTCGTCCTTTGCATTTGCATACGAGAAAACTGTCACCAGCAATAAGAATATGAAACAGTGCTTTAACATCATTTTAAAATTGATCACGGAATAAAATTTTAGATGGGGCATAACAATAATCAATCGCTATTGTTTTTGATAATGATAATCATACGTTCTGATCACGTTACCGTCCTGATCTTTGATGACTGTAAGCCGATTCAGTAAATCGTATTCATAAAAAGAAATCCGGTTATTCAATTCGTTCTTTGACGTAACACCTACAAAGGGCTTATAGGTGAAGGTTGTCATCTCGGCTCCCTTCGGTAGTAATCGCACTTCGTCAATCAATGCTCCGCCAACAATAACCGTAGCAGGGCTTGTGAGAGCTAAATCCCATTGATAAAGATCCCATCCGTTCGTGTTCCAGAGCTTAACACCAGCGAGGCCGTTTACTACCGGGGCTGAGGAAGTGCTGCTCACCCATGCTGTTACTGTATAGTTGCCTGTTGCAGAAATCTTTTTTTGGATGGTGCCAGTAAAACATTGTGTACCGGTAAACTTCTCACCAGTTGTAACGGTACCGCCACTGACTATCTTCCAGTTGCCATACGCCAGATTTTCAAAACTGGTGTATGCTGTCTGGGTTGGTAATGCATTACGTATTTCTGCAATGGGTTCACTTAACAAACTGTCCCATAAGTAAACCAGCATGACATCATTTATCTTTTGCAGTTGAGCTACGTTACCTTGTGTATCATATTTTTTAAATACAAGCGCATCATGCAAATTGTCGGTTGGTGAGGCTTTAACCTGGATTCGTTCCGGTGTAATAACATTGGCCGACCAGTTTTTATATAATACTCGTCTCTGCTGCGTTAATGCCCCGCTTCGAAGGGATGTTTCCTGAACAACGGGTGTCACTATATTTAAAGCTGTCAGGTTACTGTATACTGCCGTTGACGGGTCGTCGTTGACAGCGGTTACATACGTATTAGGATATTTTTTTACTGTTCTTATTTCTACACCCTTACTGTCTGTGGTAACAATAGTATCGGGTAATATATTGGCGGTAGACCCGTATCGGTAATCCGTTTTCTGTGTTAGTGAAATGCCATTGGTTGTAGTGGTAACGGTTTGGGTTTTCAGGCGATTCCAACTGCCTGCATATTGTGTTCTCAAAGCGTCAAAGGCTTCCATCCGGTCATACATGGTGGCGACAGGTTCAAAGTTTTTACGGATGTAGACAGAAGCTACGGGTGTGCCGGAATAAAGCGTTTCGTAAGTATCGGTTTGTTCTTGTACAACAACTTTGTCGCTATTGAAAATTCTTTTCTTGAAAAGCGTACCCGCTAGTGTTGGGTATTGACCTGCTTCTAAATAAGGCACTGAATTGCCGTGAACGGTCTGATAGCTATAACCACTTTCATTGGGGTAAAAGGTGTATTCTGTTCCGCCATGCTCCAATGTTGGTGAATCGCTCTCGATTACTGTTCTGTAATAGATTACATTACCGGTAAATCCGTAAATCATACCCGTGCTGCTGGACGAATAAGTATTCAATGTGCATTGGGTTTCTTGTGAACCGTATGTTCCGCAATATTTTCTGGTAATGGTACTGGAAAGAAAATTTACACTGGCAAAGCTTCCGGTTGATTCTGTTAAACTACCAAGCTTGGCATACGTGTAGTATTTGCTATAACCGGTTTGCGTTGAAGCATCAAAATATTTTAGCTGGCTTAAACGAACGCCGGGTCTGGCAACATTCACAACATCGTATACAGGTGTTTGATATATGTTGTAGGCAATGGTGCATAGACCTGTTGAGGTATAGGTTTTGCACGTCATGGTAAGCGTATAGGTGTGACCTGCCAGAAGAGTATAGACATCATCGACTATGGCATTCATTGAAGTGGACTTGTTGTAACTCGATCCTGTGTTGTCGGAAATGGAAATACTTACGGCCTGGTGTTCAGGGGCGTCATCATAGGTATTATCATTGGGGTCGGTATCATACGCCTGTAAATTGATTTTGACAGTCTGATCGAATGGAACAGTAATATTGGTAAGAGTATGTGTTTGGGGCACGTAAGAGCCATTGCTGCCACCTCCCGGGCCTTCCAATTTATAAACGCGTTTTCCATTTCTGGCAACCTGTGTGGCTTCTGTATTTGGCTCGTAGATGAACTGCTCGGTTCCACCCGTCGGGTATTGAATGCTTGCCAACGTACCGTATACGGAAGCTGAGCTTGGATTTCGAAAATCAAAATTTATGTTGGCCAGTGACGTATTCGGTATTAACCACGAAGAGCTTGAACCATTATAGAAGCCGAGGTAATCCTGGCTATAGGTAATGGGCGCAGGAACCTGGTCAAGGTTGTTATAATCTAATGTATAGCTCAGGTTCAGGGCTTGATGAGGATCAAGACTCATTTCAGTAACTTTTGTAAGAAAGAATCTACCCGGCGTGTCGTAATATTCAAAACCATATTTTTTTACTCCCGGTACGGTCAGTGCCGTCAGGCAATTTCCACCACTGGAAGTGGCCTTGCTTACATAGTCAAAGTTGACGGTTAATCCATTTGACACTGTTATTTTACTAAGGTACTGCGTAGTGTAACTTACCTGATCGGTAGTGGAAGAGTATGAATTAAAGTTTGAACACCAGCCGCAATCATCGGAGTCCCTAGTGACAAAAGCGGTTAATGTTTCTGTAATGCCAGTAGCTACCTGGGTTGATATAGGGTTGTAAGTAAACGTTATGGTTTCGCCCGTAGGCAAAATAATCTGATCTAAAAAGAAAGATGTCTTTGTGATGGCTTTATACTGGCTGGTTTTAAATAAATTGTTGCTTGTTGATTTTTCAAAAGCATTACCGAAAAGATATTTAACACCGTCAGGTGCAGTAAGGGTGATGGAATTGATATTGCCTGACGTACTAAGTGGTGTTACGCTTATGCTCACATCAATTTTAACATTGCTTGTTGATGTGGCGCGGGCTACATAGTTATTATCCAATACAAACTTCCCTGAAAAACCATTGCAATTGAATAAAAATTCATCAGGCTGGGTATCGTAGCCGGAGCCATACGTGCTACCATTGCTATAGTAATTGAAGAGTGCATCGGTTGTTGCGTTGTAGTCTGAAGGTTCTGCCATTCGCTGAGAATACTCATCTGGCTCTCCCTTCACGGAACGCGTAATTATGGAATAAGAGTTGAGAACCCAGTTTTGCCCCACTCTTGAACTGGATTCGTCTGCTTTCAATCCTTGTGTTGAATACGATAACGAGATAGGAAAAGTAAAATCTCTAACCTTGATGGTGTACAAGGGTATGTTGGCCGTATCCGCTCCGGTAGATAAATTGGCAACGCCTAAACCTGCTTTTACAAAGGCTGTGGCTTCAGGAGAGGCAGGAAGAATTTTAGGAAGCTCAATTTTTTGAGTTGTCGTTTGGGCCGATGAATGAAATACGCTTGCAACGACAACTACGAATGGAAGGACAGCTTGCACTAGCCTTAACGGATGGATTGGTTTAAACATTTCTTAACGTTGAATTATAACTGTAATCTGTTTGATGCATAGGCTGGTGTTACTCGCTTTCACGTATGACAACAATTTTCCAAAACTATAAAAGTGAGGTTTGTTGATTTTAGCGATGTGTTCTTAAATAGTACTTTAATTTTCATGAGTATTAATACCTATAGGGTAAAGTGTTGTAAGAGAATGCAAACCATTGAAAATCGTCACAATCAACTTATCTGTTTTTTCTGAGTTTTATTACTGAAGTAAATCATACATCAGGCAGTTTTTTTCTGCATGATTAAATGATCCGTGTAAACAAATCGCTCAGGAGTATTGGAATGTATTTCGAACAATTCGTTAAAGAGTTGCCCGTAGGTATACGGACAGCGCTATGTATTTTTCACATCGCATCCTTATGATGTCAGAAATAATCCCCGGCTACCTGTACAGTTCTATTCCGCTTTTGAAGCGAGGGTTAGGTCTAAAGCCAAAGCACTTCAGACGGATTGAAGTGCTTTTTTTAATAACAAGATCAACGTCCTCTGCGAGTGACGTGGATCGGGAGTACGGGGATGAAATTTTTGGCCTCATCCCCAACCCTTCTCCACAGGAGAAGGGAGCCCGATTATGTGATCTAAGCAGGATTATCCCGAGTTAAAATTTGTGTATGTAATGATGTCATGAACAAACACATAGCTGAAAAATCTCTTTCTCCATGGAAGCCTACTCCCTCAAACAATATCAACCAAACTCTACAGATTCAGTCACCCTTCTCCTGTGGAGAAGGGCCGGGGATGAGGCTTAACCCTCAGCAAAGATCAACGTCCTCGTTGAATGTCGATCAAGGAAGAAAATCACTTTATTATACACCTTTTTTAGAAGAGCTTTTTCCTAAAAACTGTTTTTTTATTCTGATACCCATTCTACTCCATGGAATGAATGACCACAATAGAAAACCTATTAAGCCATATATGTATCTATAAATAAGAGGACTTCCAGGAATGTAAAAGAAATCATGCTCTTTACTATAGTAAAGTTCAATAAAATCTCCTTTGGAAAATTCAAAGCATTTTTTTCCATGATACTCAAGGAAATGAGTGCCTTTTTCATATTCAATTTTAATAGACGATCCTAGATGTCCCATACTACAATACGTATCTAACACTTTAAACTTACCTAAAGAGTGAGTTGCAATAAGTTCATTTATCTGATGAAGCCTGTTTATATTAAATATCAGTAACCCGAATGCAAGTACTTGACATACCAGCAAAAAAACTCTTTCTCTATCTTTTAATATTGTTGCAAACATTATAAGAAGTTATCACCAATCTCTAATTTATCAAGCTGATTCCTTAAAAAATGATTACTGATACGGAGCAATCATCTTATCAAATAAAATCTTGAAAGAATCTCTATTAATTTCCTTTTCACGGGAAAAATTCAAACGCACAATAGTATCGGTTCCATGAATCTTTATGTACCCAAAATAACTCCTGCCAAATGCCTCAGCAAATACATTATGGTCTTCTGTAATCAAGAAAAAATTAGTTGTATCAACAGGTAAATAATATTGCAGTTTATAAACCACCTGAATTTCCTCAGGTTCATGTCCTTGAAATTCTTTTGGATGCAAGACATCCAGAGAGACAAGTATTTTCTTTAAAAGAATATACTTATCTCTTTTAGATAGGAACCTTTCTGGTGGGTATTCCTTTAAGGGTGCCTCACAACCCGACAATATTGCACAGGTTATGAAAAAGATAATGATAAAAGAAAAATACAATTTCACGTTATTCAAATTTTAATCACAATAGAAATCACATTAAATCTCCCCTCAAACAAGATCAACGTCCTCTTCGAGTGACGTGGATCGGGAGTAAACAAGATCTAAAAAGTACTTCCTCAAAACAACATCACCAAACTTACAGCTCCGTCACTCTTCTTCTCCCGAAGAAGGGAGCTCGATTATGCGATTTAATCAAGATAAATCCTGATCTAAAATTTGTGCGTATGTAATGATGCTATGAGCAAACGTTTTACTCCAGACTTGCTGTAGCAATGGATTGTTAATAATTGTACCTCGTAAATCCGAAATCCTAAATAAATTTCTCTTCCTTTTCACATCACTCGCCGAGGACATGACGCCCACAAAGACAGAACATATAATACCAATACCTTTAGATATAAAACCCAAACTCATAGATTCAGTCATCCCAGAACGAGGGTGAGGCTTTAAACAAACAAAGTCTCACCTCAACAAAGATCAACATCCTTGAGAGTACGATCGGGAAAGAATATTCTCAGCGTAACTTTGCGAATTCTCCGTGTCCTTGGCGGTTAGCTAGTTTATTTATTTTCTCCACGAACAACACTGATCTTGCTTAGGATTAATTTATAGAGTCTCACGGAAAGATTTATGAAATAAAATGCAGGAAACGATTTCCGGAAGCAAGAAAATAAAAAGCCGCTCTCCGTGTTAATGAAGAGCGGCTAATTGTATTCTTGTTCCTAACAAAAACTACTCTGGTCCTTTAGTAGATACGCTACCAGAGGTAGGAGTATTAAATTCAATTTCGTTTTGTGGAACATCAAAATATGACAAATAATTATAGTTAATAAATGCGCTTGTATTAACTAACACCTTGTTGTTTGAATCATACGATAAAACTACAGCATTATCACGGCCTCCACCTTTGGATTTGTCATCAATGATTCCAAGTCTTCTGGCATCATAAAACGCAAGGCCTCTGAAGAGTAATGCAATTCTTCGTTCACTTCTTAATTCTTCGAGAGCTGCATTTGCTGTTACCGTTCCAATAGCGCTTAAGCCAGCACCTTGCAAATCTCTGATGGCATCAATGATAGCGACACCTCCATCTACATCACCAGAGCGAATAAGCACTTCTGCTTTCATCAATTCATTTTCCTCGTATGAGCCTGCCAGGTAAACATCATCAACACCGTAGTTATTGGTATTAGCATACGTTACAACAGAAGTAGCTCCGTCTTTCATTCCAGCGCCACCATCCATTAAAAACCAACGCGTGCCAAATCCAAGTCCTCTTCCTCTTTTATTTACTATCGGCGATTCTAATGTGTCAATGTTATTTAAGAAGCGTTTGTCGTTAGGTCTGAAATCCTGAACAAGACGTTCACTGATAAAGAATGTTTGACCATCCTCAGTGGCTGAATATGTTGCAACGCTTCCAAAATTAGGATCGATCACTGATCTGTTAAAATCTTCAATACTCTTAACAACAAACACCGGATCACCTGACTGAATACCGTCTGCCACCAGCGTACTGATAGCAGTCCAATCTGAAGAACCCATATCTGCAACCCTTTTGTTCACCAGTAGATTTCTTGCTTTAAGCGTATTGATGTTTCTTTTCCATTGAGCCGGACTTGGTATTCCTCCTTTTCCAGCCTGGCAGTAACCTGGAATAATACTTCCAACCACACCACTATACGTATCCAGGTTATCAACAGCATCCAGTTGCTGTATCGCTAAATCAAAATTCTTTGTGGCTTCAGTTAATATATCGGTATTTGACACAAAGTTACCGTTTGTAACATTGGGCTCATCTACAATAATGCCCGCCACATACATGGAACCAATTCTTGAATATGCATAACCTTTCCAAAAATATGCCCATGCTTTAAGTGCTCTTTTATTATTATCAGCATCATCCTGGTATTCTGCATCATCTACATTAGCCAACAACAAGTTCATGGCATTATTAACAAAATACATTTGAGTCCACTCCATCAAAAATGTATTTGATGCTCCATACGCTCTGTCATTTCGCAGTTTAAGTTCATAAGGTTGAGAAACCCCGATAGGCATCGGCACATTCGTGTTATCGTCAAGTGTTATATCCGTTGGGTTGTCTGCAAATTTATAACTCTGATTACCCCACGGAATATAAATGACATCGCCCATAGCTTCATGAAGACCATAAACAACCGTTGTAAAATATCCCAGGTTTTTTCCAGAGCGCGGCCCAAGCTGATCATCAATTGACGAATAATAATTTCCCATGGACAAGTAAAGTCCACCTTTTCCTAACGCAATCAAACCTGATCTCGATTTTAGCGCTACATCAGTAGGCTCATTTACGTTTGTAACTTTTGATAACTCCTCCTTACAAGCTGTAGCAAGAAGTAGCATTCCGACAAAAGAAACTGCTATATATTTTCCGATTCTTATTTTCATTGTCTTATTCATTTTAGAAGGTAACATTTAAGCCAATTTGATATGATTTAAAGTTAGGGAATGACCAATAGTCAAGACCTCTTTGAGTAGCAACCTGTGGTGCTGCTGAGCCAGTTCCTCCACCTGAAACATTTTGACTTGCTTCTGGATCAAAGCCTGTATACTTGGTTATTGTATAAAGATTTCTTCCTGTGAAGGTTAGTTTAAGAGATTTTATTTTAGTTGACTGCGCAAACTTGGCAATATCAAAACCAACGGTCAGGTTACGCAATCTGGCAAATGATGAGTTCTCCAGGAAATAATCTTTTGTACCATTACTTTCAGATGCATCATAGAAACTCTTGTAATATGCAGTCCAGTTACCTTTTTCACCATCAATGGTCACTGGTTTATCAAAGTCGCCGTGTAATCCTTCTGAGTACATCCATTCCTTTGTCTGGTTGTAGGTTTTTACACCTGAGTACCAATCAATCTGAACGTTTAGCGTTAAGAAATCTTTGTAACTAAATTCATTGATAAATGACATATTGAATTTAGGCGTGGTATTGCCCAGGTAATATTTATCAGGCGTAAACTGAACTTGCTTTGTTGCTTTTTCTACAACTCTGCCATTCACCATTGTATAATTACCGGCATCTGCCTCTGCAATATACCTGGTGCCTGTAGGATCTGTTTGAGAAATACTTGTAAGTGCCTTATATCCATAAATAGTTCCGATCTGCTGACCTGGTGTTAAAGTGTACGTTGCTGCACTGCCCCAGGTCAATGGAATATTCTTACCATCAGAAGTCTTATCAATAAAAGTTTTTGACTTACCAAAATTAGTAATCAGATTCCATTTCAGGTTATCGCCATTAAACACTTCAAAGTCTAAGCTAAACTGAACACCTTTGGAGCTAAGCCAAACATAATTATTATAAATAGATTCTGAGCCCGCAGACGGTGCGGCAGTGCTTGACCAAAGCACGTTAGCGCCTTTTCTATTCCATACTGAAAGACTACCTGTAATATAATTAAACCACTCTCCTTCTTTAAGTGGAGATATTCCGATGTCTAATCCTAAATCAAGCTCGGATGAATTTTCAACTTTCAGTCCTGGATTCTGTCTCACTGAATTAGGATATATAACAGCGCCATTATCAACTGCACCAGTAGTATAGGTTATAATTCTTGCATAGTGATTTGGCACACCACCTGCTAAATCTTTTGAACCATCCAGCTTATAGAATACGGGTTGCGTACCTGCTTCACCATAAGCTGCGCGAATTTTAAACTCTGGCAAGAATGAAGACAGGCCTTGCCAGAAACCAATCTTGGAGATTCTTAAGAAACCATCAGCCCTGGGAAAGGTAAAGGGTTTGCTGGCATCTCCGTATGTTGAACTATAATCTGACCGGAAACCTCCTGACACTCCGGCGATATCCTTGAATTCAAATTTCTGATTTAGTAAATATCCATACGTGATAAACAAATCCTGGTATTGAGAGCTGCTGGTAGAAGATGCCTGCGCGCCATCAACATTGGTAACGGGTGAGTATTGTGGCAATCCAACAAAGATCTGATAGTCTCTGTTGAAGGAAAATTTTCTCCAGTCAAAGGCAAGTTGAGTTGTTGACTGAATAGGTAAATTGATACCAAGATCCTTCGCAAAATCAACTTTTATAATTCCGGTTACTAATGAATTTATATTGTGAGTATTGGTAGCCAGCTTAGTCATTCCACCCTCAATTGATTCTCCTACGAAATAATTATTAGCCTGAGATGAGGCATTACCTTGCTGATTGGCTGTTATCCTTGAGAAATTTGATCCACTGTAATCAAATCCAACTTTATAATCTAACTGGAAGATTTTATTTATGTTATAATGAAGGTTAAGCGTTGGCAAAAGATCCAGCGTTTTATTTCTGTAGTTTTGATATTCCTGGAAATAAAAGGGATTGCTGTTATTTGCGCCTGCTCCACCAAATTTATAGGTATAATTACCATCCTTATCCTTAAACTTCATATCTGCAAATGGATAGGTATACATAGCAGAAGAGATAGGAGCGTTATTTATATAATATGGATTAACAGAATTATCAGAATAGACAACCTGTGTGATTGATCTGAACTTAATTTTCTTGGTGATATCAAATCCAACATTTACTGAAAAGTTATATCTGTCCAATGCACCTGACACAACAGATTCTTGTTTGAGTTTCGAGAAACCAACATAGTAATCTGAATTATCAGTGCCTCCTGATAATGACGCATGATAATTCGTTGTCTTTGCAGCTCTGAATAACTGAGCAACATGGTCATGATAAGAAGTATTGTCTTTATAAGGCTTATTGTTCTGGGCAGTTGGACCACTTTGCCAGTTAGGTTCACCCCATAAACCTAATGCGTCCTGTTTCAATAACCCACCGTTATTATCTAAAATATCACCGTTAGCATCAGTTGCAAAAGAGTGCATCTTGGGTTGGTGAACATTTCCGACATTCAAAACATTGTCGAAACTGATTCTTGATGAACCTTCTACTTTAATTGGGCCTGGTTTACCATGCTTGGTAAAAATCTGGATTACCCCGTTGGCTCCCTGTGCTCCATATATTGTAGCCGAAGATGCACCTTGAGCGACCTCAACCCGCTCAACATTATTTAAATCTAACGTATTGAGACTGGTTGCTTTCATCTCAACACCGTCTACCATGATCAGCGGGTTAGTACCGCCGGCTAATGTATTAATACCTCTTAGCTGGATACTTACAGGTGTACCCGGATTACCTGATGAAGACATAATTTGTGCACCGGCTATTTTACCAACAAGCGCCTGGTCTATTGATGCTGTAGGAGCAGCAGGCAGCTTATCTCCTGTAATGGATTCAACGGCAATACCGAGCATTTTTTTATCGGTAGCAACACCGACACCGGTAACTACAATTTCTGATAACTGCTTCGCATCTGATGAAAGTTGAACGTCAATTGTTTTGCGACCATTAATGGCTTGCTCCACTGTTTGAAGACCAATAAATGAAAAGACAAGTGTTGTGCTGCCAGCAGGGACAGTAAGGGAGTACTTACCATCTGAATCTGTAACCGTACCAACTGCGGTACCTTTAACAATGACATTAACGCCGGGGAGTATTGTTCCATCATCAGCAGATTTGACTTGTCCACTGACAACTAGATCCTGACTAAAAGTCAAAATCGCACTGCCCAGGAAAATGAGCAATAGTAAAATTTTCCTCATAGTTTTTGGGTGTTTAGGTTAATAAAACATGTTACCCAATTTACGCTATAAAAACGCAATTCAAAATACCATAATATGATGTATAGTATTCAGCTATGCACTGAAAGGAGTTAAATCAGTCACGATTGCTATTTGAAAAATGTCTGAATTGATCTCAAAATCGATTGAATTTTGAAATGCGCTATTTGTACGTTCACAATAGTACACATAAGATACTTGATAAATAGTAGTCTGAATTTGTCAGACATGCTGCAGATTGCTAACCTGGATGCACTCGTCAGATCATTTCAGACGACCATGTCAATTGTGAATCGTAGCGTATGTTGCCTTGTTCTACCTTCAATGGCAAGCTGATATTGTTATTGTAAATGGCACCCGTGCCTAAACCCTGCGGCATCGTGATGGGATAGGATGCTGTGAACTGGCAGATAGCATTCAGTCCAACGCTAGACTCAAGAGCCGATGTCATCCACCAGCCAATGCCCAGATTTTCAGCAATAGAAATCCATTCTTTACAACCAGAAAATCCACCGTGCAGGGATGGCTTTAACACAATGTATTGGGGTTTGAGATAGCTGAGCAGTTGCTGCTTTTTCTCTTTTGAATGTATGCCAATAAGCTCTTCATCAAACGCAATGGGTATTGGCGACTTACGGCACAACTCTTCCATTTCTTCCAACCCAGGCTTAATGGGCTGCTCGATCGATTCTACTTTAAATTTGGAGAGCTGCTCAAGTCTGTACAATACATCGTCAATCTTAAAGGCGCCATTGGCATCAAGACGTATGGTAATATTCTCGCGAAAAAAACGACGACGGATATATTCCAGCACATCGCATTCGCGATCAAAATCAAGTCCGCCAACTTTAAGCTTTATACACGTGAAGCCCTCTCCTATTTTTTTACTGATCTGGTCCATCATAAAATCCATATCGCCCATCCATATCAACCCATTGATGGAAATGGGCTGCCCTTTAAAAAAAGAGTTATCGAAAATTATCCTCTTACCTTTATTGGCTAAATCGAGCAGCGCTGTTTCAATGCCAAAAATGATAGAAGGAAATTCTTCTGAAATGATACGTTGAACATTCAGCTTTTCAACTTCTGTTTTTGGTTCCAGTTGATTTATCTGTGCTAATGTCTTGGATAGAACTTCTTCAAAATCTTTCCGGTCATCGATGCTTAATCCTGGCAAAGGTCCGCATTCACCGAGTCCAACGATTTCAGGATTGTTGTCATCCCAGATTTTTATAAACCACGATGTCTTGTTCTGCATCAATCCTCTTGAAGTGCGTGCTTTGAAATTGAATGTAAATACTCTCTTGGAAAACGAAGCGACCAGACTCATAATGAAAGAAATCAAAACGAAAATAAGACTTTCACATTAACTTTGAGTTTTTTCCCGCGAATGAAACTGAATATTGCTGATTATACTTACGAACTCCCAGCCAACAGAATTGCGTTATTTCCATTGTCCAAACGTGATGATTCTAAACTACTGGTATACCAGGCTGGCGACATCAGCCACCGCAGGTTCACAGATCTGACAAGTCTTCTTCCTGCGAATACATTACTTTATTTTAACAATACCAAAGTAATACCGGCACGTCTTCATTTTCAAAAAGATACTGGTGCGACGATTGAATTGTTTCTGCTTAATCCTATCAAGCCTTTTATATTGTTAGTAGAAGCTATGCAGGCACATTCATCGTGTACATGGAAATGCACCATCGGCAATTTAAAACGGTGGTCGCCCGATACGATCTTAAAAAGAGAACTGGCACCTGGTATAACACTGGAAGCATGCTTATTAAACAGAGATGAATGCCTTGTTGAATTCAACTGGACGGGTTCGCTTTCATTTGCAGAAATACTTCAATACTCTGGCGAAACTCCACTACCTCCTTATTTGAAACGTTCTGCAGAAGAGTCTGACAAAGACCGGTATCAAACAATCTACTCC
>DATCRE010000442.1:0-8231 GCA_036569145.1 Cyclobacteriaceae bacterium | reverse complement strand
TACAGGAGCCATACACCTGGCAACGAATGATCCGCTACATCCAGTCTTCACTATCATATTGCGAGGCGAGGGCCTCAATGCTCCAGCCATTGCAGTATCACCAGATTCGCTTGTACAATCATTGTATACGGACAGAACAGCTACACAGCAACTCACCATTCAGAATAATGGCGGCAGCGATCTTCATTTCTCTGTTCACGTAAGACCTCAGGTAACAGCATCGCAGATTACTAAAGAGATTACGCTGTCCTCTCAACAATCTTCAGCAAATGTGGCTAACCTGAAACAAACAGAAGCGAGAAGCAATCATGCTGGCACAGTTCAAATCAAATCAGTATCTCAATCAAGTGTTGCAGCGCATGTACTGATTGTAACACCCGATTCAAATGTAGATGATCTGAAGACTGTCCTCAACAGCTTTAGTGATATTCAGGCTAACGTATTTCCGGTTGATTCATTGCCAATGATTTCATTGACTGACTTAACAGGATATGATGTAGTGATAACAACTAACAACGGGCAGTGGCAGGCTACTGGGCATGTTGCACCAGATGTTATAGGCGATTTGCTTGCTGATTACATTGATCATGGAGGAAAAGTAATTGTTAATGAGTTCGCATATTCGTACGATGCATGGAGAATGACAGGACGTTTTATGGAGCAGCAATACGGACCATTTATATCTTCTACCGCTGATGCTAATATAGAGGTTACATTGGATAGCATGGCAACAAGTAATCCTATCATGCAAGGTGTAACAACACTTAACTATAGCGGCTTTGTGCAAAATGTTGGATTGGCTCCCGGTGCAGCACCCCTGGCGAGATGGAGCAATGGCGACTTATTTGCTGCAGCTAACACGAATGTTGTAGCGCTGAATATTCTGCCCAGTTTAGGCACTGGTGGTGCATTGCCCTGGAATGGTGACTTACCAACATTCTATCAGAATGCTATTCATTGGTTAACAGGTCCATCATTCATAAGAGTATCGCCGTCAGCAGGTACAGTAGCTGCAGGTAGTCAAACAAACCTTGATGTTTTATTTGATGCATCTTCGCTTGTACCAGGTTCTTATCAGGCTTCACTTGATATTACAACCAACGTTCCTGCACATGAGTTGATCTCTATTCCGGCAGCATTACATGTGCTGGGCCCCGAGTTTAGTATCACACCTGATTCTATTGCAGTAGCATTAGGTAAGGATGAATCAACCACGCAAACTATTGTGTTAACAAATAATGGAAGCGATAGTAAACCATTCACCGTACGAGTGCAAGGCAAGAATGGAGCAAGCGCATCATCTGTTAAACTAACGTCTCTGAAAACAAATACATCATCAACAGCAAGACAACAGACTCAACCAATTCAAAAACGCAATAAAGTATATAACGGACCTGCCTTGAATGAAGGCACGCAATCTCTCCAGACTTCTTCAGGTTTTGCCGCGGCAAGAACATCTGCTGCGCAAAATACAACGGTAACCTATTCTACAGATTTTGAAAGTTTCAGCCCAGGAGATATTAATGGTCAGCAGGGTTGGGAAGGTCAATATGGAAACTGGACTATTGATTCATCCGATCCGGTAAGTGGTGTAAAACATTTTCATGCGCTGGCCGATGGTCTTGGTCAATCACTTGCCTTTTCACCTGTTGTAAGTATTGGCACAGAACATAAATCAACCACAACGATGAAGATTAATGTTCAGGGAGGTGGTGGTGTTACATGGCAGGTGATACCTCAATCGCCCTCAGCAGGTTTTCTTAATACACGGGTAGAATTTAGTGCCAACGGAAGTGCAAGAGCATTGGTGAATGATGGTGCAGGCAGTGGTTATTACTTACCGATAAATGCAACAATACCGAGTGGCTATTTTGATTTAACAATTGAAGTTGACAGAGACTCTGCAACGTTCAATATATTCTTTAATAATACGAACGTCTTTCATGGGCTTGGTTTCGCGAACGACATTGAGCAGGTTGTTTTTCTTTCGCTTATGGAGACAGCCGGCCCCGTTCTTGATGTTGATGATTTTCAGATTCTCGATGGAGCTCGTGATACAACACCAGCATACATAACAGTCTCTCCCGTATCAGGTACTATTGCAGCCGGTGAATCTATTGCACTTACTGCAACCTTTAATTCTGCCGGACTTGAATTTGGAAAGTATCACGCTGACATCGTTGTTGACATTGCTGATCTTGATGAGCTGATTGTGCCAACAACATTATCAGTCATTGGTGATCCTGCAATTGAAGTTAATCCCACAGTATTGCAAGCTGTTGTTGGATACAAAGAAGATACCATCAGGAATTTCAAAATCAAAAATACAGGAGGCAGTGATCTTTATTATGGACTCACCGTGATAGGAGCAAACACAGATGTGGCTACGTTGCCGCCGAGTCCGGTTAACAAGTTTAGCGTTACTGAAGGAGATGCCAGGGTTCAACAAAAAATAAAGAAAGACCAGGCACTGTCACCTGCGTTAGTTAATAAGCAGCCTTCTATTGAATTACTATCAGGAACCAGTTTGTTAGAACAACGTTTTGATTCCGTAGCATTTCCGCCTGCAGGCTGGACATATAGAGATAATACCGGCAGCGGTGTTGTCTGGAAGCTTGCATCAGCATGGGGAGAAGGAAATTATTCGGGCGTAGGCAATGCAGCCACTGTTAGCAGCGATGCTTTTGGTGAAGCTGAATTTGATACCGAACTTATTTCACCTTCTATCAATGTAAGTTCATTTAGCAATATTGTTGTTCAATACTCAGCCAACTATCAAAACTTCGCCCGTCTTGATTATCTCGATCTTGATATTAAAGTTGATAGTGCATCATGGGTTAATGTATTGCGATGGAACGAAGATCATGGAGCTTTCAGAAGATTGCCCGGTGAATTTGTTTCCATACATCTTGATTCTCTTCTGGCGGGAGCGAACTCATTTAAATTACGTTGGCATTATTATGATCCTAACACGGATGATTATGATTGGTATGCACAGATTGATAACGTTGTTGTTTTAGGTGATCCAAGACCGTGGCTTACAGTTAGCCCGGCGTCGGGTGTTATTCCGGTAGGTGAAGATGCTATGATAGCGGCTCATTTTCATTCAAAGGATCTTGATCCAGGATTGTATGTTGCTGGCATTTTGGTAAACAGCAATGCCGTGACAAATCCGTTAGTAGGTATTGTGGCTTCACTACAAGTACTTAACCCTGCAGTCATAGAAGTCTCACCCGCAAATGTTAATCAGGAATTAACGAAAGGCCAGACCGCTTCTCAAACTGTACTGATTTCAAATCATGGTGAGAGTTCACTGAAGTTTACCATTGATGGAATTGCCATTCAAGGTGCACCGAACAAAACAACAAAACGAATTGCTGCGCTCGAAAAGAGGACAACGTCAACAGCTCAGAAAATTTCGTTGAGTGATCCCACTGCCATTGCAAGAGAAAAGAAAACATTTTCAATGCCACTGTATGCCACCGGCTTTGAAGAATTCAGCACCGGCGATATCAACGGTCAGGGAGACTGGTTAACGCAGTTTGGCAACTGGACAGTTGAACAAATAAATCCTTATAGTGGTGCTCAACACTTCCGGGGAGTATCAGATGGCTTGGGACAATCCGTTGCATTCTCACCGCAGGTATCACCTGGAACTGACGCTATATCGTCTGCTACTATGCATGTTGATTTATCTTCGGCCTCAGGTACCACATGGCAGATTATTCCACAATCACCAACAGCTAATTTTGTTAATACCAAAATTCAGATCAGTCCTGATGGAACACTACAGGCGCTTGTTGCTGATAGTCTTGGAAATGCATCATTTGTAAATATTAGCACTCCCGCACCAGCAGGTTATTTTGATTTGAAGATTGAAGTGATGAGAGCTACGGCTGTCTTTAGTTTGTTCTTTAACAATATAAAAGTTTTTGATGGACAAGGATTTGCCGGCGATATTGAAGAACTCGTTATTTTTTCACTCATGGAATCTAACGGACCCGTTCTTGATATAGATAACCTTGCTATTCTCGATGGTCGACCACAGGCGCCGTGGATTGTTGTAGATCCAACGGCTGGCACAGTGCCTGCGAATAGCTCACTACCCGTAACAGTATTTTTCGATGCACGCGATTTAGCCGCCGGGTCTTATTATGATACACTTCGTGTTCACAGCAATGATCCTGTTTCGTCATCTGTTAGCCTTCCAGTTTATCTTCATGTAACGGAAAATCGTCCTCCTGTTATTGCGGCCATAGCAGATACTACGGTGGTAGAAGGCCAGACAATAGAGTTAACATTTACAGCAACCGATCCGGATGATTCGCTGATAAATGTTTCGCTTGCAACTATTCCATCTTTTGTAACATTGAAAAACAAAACTACTAACGCTGCTACTTACACTGCCAAACCTGTATTTGGTAATGCCGGAGATTATCGCCTGGTGGTTACGGCTACGGATGCACATGGAGGTGTTGACTCAGCAGCATTTTACCTGCACGTTATTCCATATGGTGTGAGAAACTTCAGCCTGATTAACGTGATAACAAATGAAGTCATTGCAGACTTTGATGATTCCATAACCGTTGATGTTGCCCATCCGGATTACACAAAGCTGAACATTCGTGCTAACACTAATCCTTCTAAAGTTGGTAGTGTAATTTTTGCGATAGATGGTGCTAAGAAAAATACAGAGAACATTGCACCCTATGATTTAAGAAAATCTGCCTTTAACGTATTAGGCCTTGGAAGCCATGCACTCCATGCTGATGCCTTTACAAAGATCAACGGAAAAGGAATTCAGGGAAAAGGAAAAGGAGCTGTTATCACCGTTATGAATCTGTCAATTGTAACAGAATTTGATATTGTTAATACTTCGGGTCAGGTGTTACAACCGCTTCATAATAATGATACCATTAACATCGGCAATGCAGCGTATCACAATATTACCATTGTGGCCAATGTTGGTAATAGCAAAGTAGGAAGCATTGTCTTTGGACTGAACGGATCGCGTCGCATTGAGAACATACCACCGTATGCATTGAATGGAGATAAGAATGGATATTACAAGCCCTGGCCATTTGTACCCGGTCAATATTTTCTACAAGCAACAACATATTCGAAGGGATATGGCAGGGGAAAAATAGGTGGCACAAATTCAGTATTATTCTGGATTGTCGATACAGATTCGCTTGGTGTTGATGATGCTTTCAGATCTTCTATATCTGCACAAAACGATATGTTGCAAAATGAGCAAGGACTATCTGTTTATCCTGTGCCTGTGAGTGATGAACTTCAGCTAACCTTGAATGGCAAAGAAAGTATTGTTGAAGTACAAATCATTAATTCAACAGGCCAGGTGTTTTACAGAACAGGAAAACTTGATAGCGTTAAGCATTTCACCATAAGCACAACTAAAATCGGATTGATCTCAGGCATGTATCTCGTTCAGACAATCAACAATAATGGCCGACGTGAGGTGAAGAAATTTGTAAAAGAGTAAGTGTAAACCACGAAGACACCAAGACACGAAGTTTCACTAAGAAGAAGATATAAATTTTCTTAGTGTTCCTTTGTGCCCTTAGTGTCTTTGTGGTTCTATTCTCAGCTAGACATTTCTCATCTTGAGCGAGTGTGTTGAAAACTTGCAGCCAAATTTTTCTACAAAGTAGTCGTCCAGTTCGTTAGCTTTTGTAAACAGTCCGGCTACATTATTTTTTATTTTTTCCTGTCGGGGAGAGAACACATCTGAAATATGCACCCGATAGGAGACATAAATTTCGTTCTGATAAATACCCAACTGATATGGTAGCACATCCTTCGACAATAATTCATCAAGCAATGCCGGCATATTCTGTGTTGGCAATTGATTGATAGGAGAGGTTGCATACAGATAGCTCTGATTGTAAACAAACAATCGCACCATAGAAGAGCCAACATAAAATTCCCAGAACTCAGGTCCTTGCCTTGTAAGCACAGGATTTATTCCGAGGCTGGCGATTGAGTTTTCGCAGAACACGGCAAGATCAGTAAGCAGAGGCTCATCATAATATTTAAGATCAATGTTTTGTCCGCAGTTGTTACAATACTCAGATCGTTCACTGATCATAGCGGAGCACGAACCACACACCAGGTTGAAAGAATGACCTGCAATACTTTGCAGTGCTTCAAATTCTTCTGTCAACAAAGTAGCAGGTACACCAAATCCCATGTTGTCGGCATTATTAAATTTAGAAGTGGTGATGCCAATTATTTTTCCTTTGTCATTGATCATTGGTCCACCGCTATTGCCGGGATTTACAGCAGCATCAGTTTGAATGTATTGTTTACCATCCATGAGTTGACTCGGTGCACTGATTACACCTTCTGTTACTGTAAATGGCATACCAAACGGATAGCCCGCCACATAAACTTTATCGCCCTGACGTAAGCTATCATTGCCATGAAAATCAAGTTGAGGCACGTTATCAAAATCTTCGAGAGTTCGCAAGAAGGCCACATCTTCATGAGGATTTGCTAACACAACATGGGCAAGGTAACGTGAGCCGCTCATGTCTTGCAACGATACTTGTTTATAAGAGCCTACAACGTGGTAGTTTGTTACAAATATTTTTTTGTCCTTCAAATAGAAACTTGTGCCAGATCCCGATGCTGTATTCACTTTGAATATTGCCGGTTCAAAAGTATGCTGTGCCATAATTTTCTAGTTGAGGTTAAAAGATGAATTTGAAACAGATTGAAGTCCGCCAAGTAAAATCCCTGAAGACTCGGCCCAGGTTTTACCGGCTGCATTATCCAATGCATTAAAGAGAATGTCATTGATGGCATGATCCATATTGTTTTTATAGAACAGATCATAAATGCAATACAATGACTCAATGCATGATGCTATATAATTCTTTTCGTTATGATACTTTTGGGTTTGAGTCAGCGCATTTTGAATATTATTTTTTACCTGCTCAGCATTTGTTCTCCATTTTTCAGGTATGAATATTTCTGACTGATACAGATTACGACTGAAAGATTCTTTGCCCGATTGCTGAATCTGCTGTAAAAACTTTTTACCAATCTGATTTCTATCCGTTACCGATAACTGGCCGTTACCCAGATCGCCAATGGTTCGTTCAACTTCATTTTTAAGAAAGCCTTGCACCTGGATGCATAAATCAATTCGCTTGAGAGCGATCATCATAAAATCAAGCGAGCTTCCAAACCAACGTTGAGAGTCGAAGTAGGCAACAAACTGCATCGTCTCATTAATAATTTCGTTGGTCATCGTCCATGCTTTTTCAACCTCGTCAGGCGATGCATATTTTACACGAGGTTCAACAAGACTCTTGGCCTTAAATTTTTCTTTGAACTCATCGTCATAGCGATCAGCCGTCTGACATATTTCTTTGAGAACATAATATGTTTTGAATGGCTCGCTTGTATCCAGCGTGCTTGAATAATGGAACACCAGTTGATTAGAAGAGAGTCTCATCTGTGCGAGACTTAAGGGATAAAAATTTAACTCAGCAGTTTTGCGCAACAAAGGAACACGCGTGGCAGATGAGATATCTACCATCGGGCATTCAATCTCAAGGCTGTCATTTTTAATAGCAATGTTTACCACTACCGATCCGTGAGGTACTTTAAATTCTGTCTGGCTTGAGTTTCCGTGAATAGCGCGAAGAGATGGATTAATGTAATCGAGCAATGTATGGAATGATTGAAGGTACTGTTTGTTTTGCCAGGCCTCTGTTACCAACGTCCAGGTTGAAGTGTTTAGATTCCCTTGAAGATTTCCCCAAAGGTTTCTGTAAAATTTTGGTGTTGTATTCATGAGTAAAGGGGTTTCTACTCAAGCTAATAAGTTTTATTGAATAGTTGAATTAGTTAATCGTTAATAGTTTATTAGTTAATGATTGATTGGTTCAAAGTTTCAGGTTCAAGGTTGCTTGCGCCTGCTAACCTGAAACTTTGAACTATTACTGTCCGGGGAAATTCTGTTTTTTCTAAAATTGTTTAGTTAGTTAACGAGCAACGCAGTTTTTAATCGATCTGCTAAAAGAGGCCTATCCTGTTAACTTCAATTTCAATTGAATGTCTTCTGCTGTTGTTCTAATAATGCTTTGCTCAGGATTCTCCAGGAATGAAAATAAGTTTAGATAGTTGAAGAGGTGTAATCGGATAAGGCTTACGATGTTTGAGAAAGCCCACTTTCTTTTGATTTGCTTTCGGACAACTTG
>DATCRE010000441.1:0-2092 GCA_036569145.1 Cyclobacteriaceae bacterium | reverse complement strand
CCTGTATTTCAATACTTCCTTGGTGGCTGGATTAGCCTTAGATTCATCTGTGGTATCTGATATGGCTTTGTAAAGTTCGTCCTCAGTGGTGAAAATATTTTCAATCGCTGTTGAAGTCTTTGCCTCCTGAAGGGCAATGGTATTTACCAACATATGCGGATTTGGTAATCTTAATACATTACTATCAACAGAGGCTAATGCCCGAGATGCTGATACTAATTTTTTTAATATTTCAGGATCATTATCAAACTCAGAGGTAGGAGGTAAAGGTGGTAGGTCGTTAAAAGGAATAGTTCGATCGTATTTTGCCATTTTAGTGTCCAGTTTTATTATAAAAATTGGACATGCTGCAAATTTAGTCAAGAAAACTGGACAAGAAACGAAGAGTGTCCAGTTTTTGGTCAAAAACTGGACACTGTCGCTTTTCTGTCCATTTTTTGCCAAAAAATTGGACACAGACTTAAATACGTCCAGTTTTTTATGGTTTTTACGAGTCTATCCAAATTAAGTAACAAAAATGGATGAGTTCACCAATCCTAATGCATCACATCAAGTCATACTCTTTTATAACCCGCAATACCTCCGCCACTCCCCATGCCTGCGCTACACTTCCTCTTGAATTATATGGAGCTTCGGCATCGAAAATTTCTGAAACGCTTCCAAGACATGCTTCGTCGAGATGCAATAGAAATGTTTTCAGTATACTAGCTGCTTCAGCTTTGGCATTTTTATCAACGTAAAATAACGCATCAATATATGGGCCAATGAGAAAACTCCATACTGTGCCCTGATGATATGCACCATCGCGTTGCCATGGGCTGCCTCCATAACGCGGGCAGTAGCCTTGATTTGTTGGCGCTAAACTTCGCAATCCTTTGGGTGTAAGTAAATTTGCTGTGACTTTATCTAAAACTTGTTTTGCTTTTAGAGATGGAAGCAATGGAAACGGAAGGCTGATAGCATAAAGTTGATTAGGACGTAGGTCATCATTTTTATAATCGCTATCTATGTAATCATAAAGACATTGTTGTTGCTCATTCCAGAATTGATTGTTAAAGCTTTCTATTACAATTCTTGATTGCTTGATATATTGATCAGCTTCTGTTGTTTGTCCAGCTTCCTTCAAGAGTTCACTCAAACTACACAGCGCATTATACCAAAGTGCGTTGATTTCAACAGCCTTACCTCTGCGGGGTGTTACAACCCAGTCACCAACTTTAGCATCCATCCATGTTAGTTGTACACCTTCTTCGCCAGCATTAAGCAGCAAGTCATGCGGATCAACTTTAATAGAGTAACGTGTTCCCTTTATGTGCCACGCAATAATATCCTGAAGGATGGGCAACATCTTTTTTATAAAATCAATGTCTTTAGTGTAGCAGTAGTATTTATATATGGCGTGAAAAAACCAAAGTGTAGCATCCACAGTATTGTATTCGGGTGCTTCACCATAATCGGAAAAGCGATTCGGGAGCATGCCTTCACTTACACTGGATGCAAATGCTTTTAAAATGTTTTTAGCATCATTATATCTTCCTGTAACGAGACAAAGTCCGGGCAACGAAATCATCGTGTCCCTTCCCCAATCAGCAAACCAATGATAGCCTGCTATGATGGTCTTTAATTTGCCACGCTTAACTATAAATTGATCTGAAGCAAGTATTAATCTTTTTACATCGGGTGTTGCTTCTTTTTTCACTAAAGCTTCACGTCGTTTCTTTTCTTTCGAGAACAAAGAAAAGACGTCACGTCCGGTTGGATTTTCAGTTGACAGAATAATGCCAAGCTTATCACCTTTGTTTAAGGTAACACTAAACTTGCCATGTGAATACAAATCTTCTTTGTAATCAAGACCTCGATATTGCTCCACAGCATATTCAACATTATAATACCAGTTTTTGCTCTCTATAAATTGTGCTCCTGGTATTTGAATAAAAATCTCAGGACATCGTTCATAATTCAAAGTTCGGAATAATCCATCATCAAAAAGATAATGACGGGAAATGCTGTCATTTGCATGTGACAATGAGTGAAAATCCCTGCACGAGTAAAAAGGAAGTAATTCAAGTATAAACGCAGCAGGAGCTTTTGT
>DATCRE010000440.1:0-7359 GCA_036569145.1 Cyclobacteriaceae bacterium | reverse complement strand
CAATGCTATGCTCAAGATGATGCGCTACTAAAATAGTTTGTGACTTTGCAAACACAGGACTGAGGAATTCGCCTATCCAATCAGAACCTCCTAATACTTCAGGCACTCCCATAAAACCACCAACAACAGAAAGTGCTGCCAACACCATTAATGGTATCGTCATGTTCTTTGGAGATTCATGAATGTGGTGAATCACGTCGTGACTTGCTCTTGTTTGTCCAGAGAATGTGAGGAATAACAAGCGGAACATATAGAACACTGTCAATAATGATGTTAATAGTGCAAAGCCCCATGCTACAGGACTATCTGCAAAAGCATGCGCCAGAATTTCATCTTTCGAGAAGAAGCCGGCAAACGGAGGAATACCTGAAATGGCCAGCACACCAATCAGGAATGTGATAAATGTAACAGGTAAATGTTTACGCAGTCCACCCATCTTACGAAGATCCTGTTCACCTTGAAGTCCGTGAATAACGCTACCAGCAGCAAGGAATAATAAAGCTTTGAAGAAAGCATGTGTCGCCATGTGGAAGATACCACTTGAATAAGCGCCAACACCTAAAGCGACAAACATCAACCCTAACTGACTCACTGTAGAGTAAGCCAGCACTTTCTTAATATCATTTTGTGCCAGAGCAATAGTTGCAGCAAACAACGCTGTAGCTAATCCTACAATAAGAACCAGATGCATGCTGAATGGCGACAATGAATACAATATGTTGTTACGGCAAACCATATAGATACCAGCCGTTACCATGGTTGCAGCGTGAATCAACGCTGATACTGGCGTCGGACCCGCCATTGCATCCGGTAACCAGGTGTAAAGAGGAATCTGGGCACTCTTACCCATCGCTCCTATGAAAAGTAAAACTGTTATTAATGTAAGGATTGATGAACCTACCGGGAATGCTGAAGCTTTCCCAAATACATCAGCATATTGAATGCTTCCGAATTCTTTGAATAACAAAATCACACCAAGTATCAATCCTAAATCACCAATGCGGTTCATGATGAAAGCTTTGTTGGCTGCGTTGGTGTATGATTTATTTTTAAACCAGAAACCAATGAGCAGATATGAGCAAAGCCCTACGCCTTCCCATCCAACAAACATCAACAGGTAGTTAGAACCCATCACCAGGATGAGCATGAAGAACACGAACAAATTCAGATACGAGAAGAAACGATTGAAGCCCTCATCGTCATGCATGTATCCAACAGAGTAAACATGAATGAGGAAACCAACTCCAGTGATGATCAATAACATTAACGATGATAATGGATCGATAAGAAAACCAATATCAGCTTTGAAACCACCAGCGCTAATCCAATTGAATACTGTTACATTGAATGTTGCACCTTCACCAGCAGAATAAAGCTGTCCGAAGACATAACACGCAATCAGGAAAGCTATAAAAACTGAACCACAGGCTATTGCTGTTGTTACACCATGCGATAACTTCTTAACGTTAAGCGAAACAAGGAGGAAGCCTATTAAAGGCAAAAGAGGTATAAGGCTTATTAAGATATCCACGCTTACCATTTTAATCTGTTCAAAATATTAATATCTGTAGTCTTGGTATTTCGATACATCATAATCAAAATGGCCAAGCCAACAGCAACTTCGGCAGCAGCAACCGCCATAATAAAAAAGACGAATACTTGTCCTGATGGATCACTGTAATAATTTGAGAATGCTACCAGCAATAAGTTGACGGCGTTCAGCATTAATTCAATACACATAAAAATGACGATGGCATTTCTGCGGTACAGTACACCTAATACACCAATGGTGAATAAAGCTGCACTCAACCACACATAATAATCCAACGGTACGCCCTGAGCTGTCTTCATACTATTTTATTTCTTGTTTATGCTCCGACTTACCTAACATAACAGCACCAACCAGCGCTGCTAACAATAAGATGGATGTAATTTCAAAAGGCAATAGATATTCTTTGAATAAAACTCTTCCCAAGTCTTTAACCTGTCCTATTTCAACATGGGTGTTTGTTGTGCTTAACAAAGCAGTTCCCTTCAATGAAGCAATTAGAATCAGCATAAGCATGCCCGCCAGAATGGTAGCAGCAAATTTGAGTTTATTGTCTTTATGAGGCTCTTGTTCTTGATTTAAATTCAACAACATGATTACATACAAGAAAAGAACCATGATGGCACCAGCATAAACGATCACGTGAACAACCGCGAGAAACTGTGCGTTTAATAAAACGTAATGACCCGCAATAGAAAAGAATGTGAGGATAAGATAAAGCACACTATGTACCGGGTTCTTTGAGAACACTACGAGCAGGGCACAGAGTATTGCAACAAACGAAAGGAAATAAAATAGATTCACGCTATTGAATATTATTTATTATGACTAAGTCTTTTATTTTGTTTGAAATCAATCACAGCCTTCGTTTGTCTTTTCGTAACATCTACTCTATCATTAACTGGCTCTACTAATTTATCTTTTCCGTAAACAAAACCATCACGACCAAAATCTGTCGGTACCATTCTGTCTGTTAAGAAAATGGCTTCTTTAGGACAAGCTTCTTCACACAGTCCGCAGAAGATGCAACGTAACATGTTGATCTCGTATATCGCTGCATATTTCTCTTCACGGTATAATCCTTCTTCACCTTTCTTACGCTCGGCAGCATTCATGGTGATGGCTTCTGCAGGACATGCCACAGCACAAAGTCCGCAAGCTGTGCAACGCTCAGCGCCCTTGTCATCACGCTTCAACACATGCTGGCCTCTGTATACCTGGCTAAACTCGCGCTTCACTTCCGGGTAGCTGATGGTAGCCTTCTTCTTGAATAAGTGTTTTATTGTAATGGTTATACCGCTAAGAACGGCCGGTAAATATATCCTTTCAGCAAAGGTCATTCGCTTGTCTGATACAACTTTGGATCTCTTGGTTAATGCCTCCATTTTCTTATGCTGTTAACAATTATCTATAATCGTTATTTACCTGTCAAAATTAAAATTACAGCTGTTACCAACAAATTGACGATTGATAAAGGTAACAATGCTTTCCATCCTAAATTCATCAACTGGTCATAGCGGAAACGCGGTAACGTCCAGCGAACCCAGATGAAGAAAAAGATGAAGAAGAATACTTTGCCGAACATAAACACAGTACCCAATATGGTAATAGTATTATGATCTAATCCGAGATCATTCATGAACGGAAAATTATATCCACCAAAATAAAGTGTTGATATCACCGCTGATGAAACAAACATGTTAATGTATTCGGCAAACATATAGAAGCCAAGCTTCATACTGCTGTATTCGGTGTGGTAGCCACCAACCAATTCTGTTTCGCACTCTGCTAAATCAAATGGCGCACGATTACATTCTGCGAAAGCGCATGTGATAAATAACAAAAAGCCAACGGGCTGATAGACTACATTCCAGAAATTCCAATCACTGCCAACACCACCGGCCTGTAATCTTGTGATGTCACCTAAGCTCAACGTACCTGTCATGATGATAAGCGAGATGATAGCAATACCCATCGCGAGTTCATAGCTGATCATCTGCGCGGATGCACGGATCGCTCCTAGCAATGAGAATTTATTATTCGAAGCCCATCCACCGATCATGATTCCATAAACACCAATGGATACAACAGCAAACACATACAGAATACCGATGTTGAGATCAGCTATCTGCAATGAATATACTTCACCACCAATCTCAAGTGTACCGCCCCAGGGAATCAATACACCTGCCATCAGCGCAGTAATCATCGCTACACCGGGGCCGAGTATGAACAAGAACTTGTTTGCAGTGTTTGGAATTATTTCTTCTTTCATGAAGAATTTCATTCCATCGGCCAGAGGTTGAAGAACACCAAAAATACCAGCGCGGTTTGGTCCAAGTCGATCTTGTAAGAAAGCTGCAATCTTGCGTTCACCGTACGTAGCATACATGGCTACTACCAATGTAATGGTGAACATCACTACTACAAGAAGTAATTTATAGAGAAGGAAACTCATGCTTTCAATGAATGATTAGGTTCTGGTAATGGATTTCCCTTTTGGAATTCAAGCTGACGCTCAACTTCCTTCTTTAATTTTTGTAAATCAATTTTTTCATAATGGTTCTGTGAAATCACCGAATGATGATCGATGTGACGTGGTCCTTCAACAACCCAATCTTTAACGTCTTTGTGATCATAGCGACATTCATTGCAGATAAATTCTTTCACTTCGCCATACTTATCTTTACGAGCTGATACGCGCAGTACTTCTTCGCCCTTCATCCACAACACAACTTTGCCTGAGCATTTCGGACAATCGCGGTGTGCATCTTTTGGATTTGTAAACCACACACGACTCTTAAAGCGGAATGTATTATCTGTTAATGCTCCTACCGGACAAACATCAATCATATTACCGGAGAAATCATTGTCGACGGCTTTCTCAATATAGGTGCTAATCTCAGAAGCATCTCCCCTGTTCATTACACCATGAACTCTGTTGTCTGTTAACTGATCTGCTACGAATGTACAGCGATAGCAAAGAATGCAACGCGTCATGTGTAGCTTGATCTTATCACCAATATCAATCTTTTCAAATGTACGACGCTCTTCTATATAGCGTGTTTTTGCAGAGCCGTGTTCGTACGCTAAATTTTGCAAGTCACACTCGCCTGCCTGATCACATATCGGGCAATCCAACGGATGGTTTAACAACAGAAATTCAACAACGCCTTTACGCGCCTCTAATACTTCGGGTGAAGTAAGATTCTGAACCACCATGCCATCCATAACATTGGTGCGACATGACGCTACTAACTTCGGCATAGGACGTGGATCTTTAGCAGAGCCTTGCGTAACTTTAACCAGGCACACACGACACTTACCTCCACTTTCTTTCAAGCTTGAATAATAACACATTGCCGGCGGAACAACGTCACCACCTATCTGCCGTGCTGCATTTAGAATAGATGTTCCATCCGGAACTTCTATCTCAATACCATCTATTGTTACTTTTGCCATTACTGTATATCAGTTAACAGATTCAAAGTTTAATTATTTCACGGAGTTACACAGAGAATCACAGAGGTGCACGGAGAAATTTCTCTGTGTAACTCTGTGATTCCTTTGTGTTCTCTGTGTAATAGCATTTTAGTTTTATTATTAAGCCATTGCCATTTTCTCTGAAACAAATGGTTCCAATTCAAAGTGCTTTGGATTCTTTATCTTCTCAGGATAACGAACATGATATTCAAATTCCTCACGGAAATGACGGATGGCACTGGCTACCGGCCACGCTGCTGCATCTCCTAACGGACAAATTGTATTGCCTTCAATTTTCTTGGCAACATCAACCAGTAAATCAATATCACTCATCAGGCCATGGCCATGTTCAATGCGATGAATAACTTTTTCCATCCAGCCTGTACCTTCGCGGCAAGGGCTGCACTGGCCGCATGATTCATGATGATAGAATCGTGCAAATGTATACAGGTGATGAACAATACAAGCTGTCTCATCTAACACAATGAAGCCACCTGATCCAAGCATTGTTCCTGAAACAAATCCACCATCAGACAATGACTCATACGTCATCAGGCGAGGCTCACCTTTTGCTGTTTTTAAAATAAGATCAGTTGGAAGAATTGGCACTGAAGAACCTCCGGCTACAACAGCTTTCATCTTGCGTCCTTTCCAGATGCCACCACAATATTCGTTGGAGTAAATAAACTCTTCTACAGGCAGACCAAGTTCTATTTCATAAACACCAGGCTTGTTGATGTGCCCGCTGGCTGAAATCAATTTCGTACCTGTGCTTTTTCCAATTCCAATTTTGGCATACTCATCGCCACTCATGTTGACGATGGGAACTACCGCAGCAATGGTCTCCACATTGTTCACCACTGTAGGTGAAGCATAAAGACCTGCGATAGCCGGAAAGGGTGGCTTCATTCTTGGATTACCACGTTTTCCTTCGAGTGATTCAAGAAGAGCTGTTTCTTCACCGCAGATGTAAGCACCACCGCCAGGTTGCACATACAAATCAAGCGAGTAACTTGTTCCTAAAATATTTTTACCGAGCAGACCTGCTGCATAGGCTTCATCAATTGCTTTTTCAAGAATAGCGATCACATACATGTACTCACCACGCACGTAGATGTATGATGTGTTAGCACCTAATGCATAGCTGGATGTGATCATACCCTCAATAAGAAGATGAGGGATTTTCTCCATTAAATAACGATCCTTGAAAGTACCAGGCTCGCTTTCGTCAGCATTACAAACCAAGTAGCGCGGCTTATCCGATTTACGATCGAGGAAACTCCACTTCATACCTGCAGGGAAACCCGCACCACCTCGTCCTCTCAATCCTGATTTCTTTACTTCTTCAGTAACTTCATCAGGCGTCATTGTCTTCAGCGCTTTTTCCACTGAAGCATAGCCACCATTTTTCCTGTAAACATCAAGTGTGTTGATGCCTGGAATATGTTCGTTGTGTAAAAGTAATTTCCTTGCCATTCTTTATCAGTTATTAGTCATTGGTTATCAGTTAATAGGTATCAGTTGCCAGTTTAATGGTAGTTTTTATGTGTACCATTAACTATTAACTAATAACTATCCACCTATTCCCATTGACTTCATATATGTGCTACGCTTTCCGGAATTTTTCATTTTTTCAAGAAGCGCATCAACTTTTTCATTCGTAAGGTTCTCATAGTAGTCTGCACCACATTGTAACATTGGTGCCGTACCACATGAACCTAAACATTCTACAGTCTTTAAAGTAAACAACCCATCAGCAGTCGTTTCACCTTCTTTAATGCCCAATCGTTTTTCAATATGTTCAACAATATCTTCAGCACCTCGCAACATGCAAGGACCTGTGCGACATACTTCAATAAGACACTTGCCAACGGGCTTCAAATTATACATCGTATAGAATGAAGCAACTTCATAAACTTCAACAGGCTTGATGTTAAGTATGGATGCTACATAATCCATAGCAGGTACACTTAACCATCCATCAAACTCTGCCTGCGCCAAATGCAGAAGCGGCAATAAGGCAGATTTCTGTTTACCTTGAGGATAACGTTTAATGATACGTTCCGCTAATGCTTTGGTCTCTGAAGAAAATTCAACTGTCATTCTGTATTCGTTAATTGTTAATCGTTATCAGTTAATTGTTAATCGTTTCAGTACACAAGACTATTAACTATTAACCATTAACTTTTTCACTACACACTAAGCATCTAATTCACCGGCAATCACATTCATGCTACTCATGGTAATGATCGCATCCGAAAGCATGGCGCCTTTTATCATTTCAGGATAAGCCTGGTAAAAGATAAAACATGGTCTTCTGAAATGTA
>DATCRE010000439.1:0-14407 GCA_036569145.1 Cyclobacteriaceae bacterium | reverse complement strand
CCCAACAACGTCATTACAGATGGGCCTTACTCTGAAATTAAAGAGCTGATAGGCGGCTACTCCATCGTTAAAGCAAACTCACTCGAAGAAGCTACCGAGTTAGCTAAAGGCTGTCCTATTCTAACAGTTGGAGGCAATGTAGAAGTAAGAGAAATCAGCGTTATGTAAAAAACTTTTTTAGTGTAATCTTCAAGTTGCAAGACAATGAGCTTGCAACTTGAAGATTGCACTACTCACTTAATGGAACAACCAGAACTTATTCCACATCTATTTCGAACTGAATATCGAAAGATAACATCTGTTCTATGCAAGCTTTTTGGCATCTCGCATATTGAGATCGCTGAAGATATTGCAAGCGACACTTTTTTGCTTGCATCAGAACTATGGGGTGTGCGAGGCTTGCCCGAAAATCCAACGGCATGGCTTTATACTGCCGCGAAGAATAAGGCTAAAGATTATTTCAAGCACAATACAATTTTTAATGACAAGATTAAGCAGGAAATAAAACGGACGTCGAGTGATGTTTCAGAAATTGAAATTGATTTATCAGATAAGAATATTACCGATAGTCAGCTTCAGATGTTGTTTGCAATCTGTGATCCTTCTATCCAGGCCGAAGCGCAGATTGGTTTGGCACTTCGCATACTTTGTGGCTTTGGTATTAATGAAATTGCAGATGCCTTTCTTACTAATAAAGAAACTATCAACAAGCGTCTGTTCAGAGCTAAAGAGAAATTACGTATTGAAAATGTTAAAATAGAATTTCCGGCAGAGGCTGAAATATCTAACCGGTTAGAAACTGTTTTAACAACGTTGTATTTATTATATAACGAAGGCTACTACTCATCAAACCAGGATGTTTCCCTGCGCAAAGACCTTTGTCTTGAAGCTATGCGCTTAACACATTTATTACTGGAAAATAAATCGACCAACAAGCCAAATGTAAATGCATTACTATCATTGATGTGTTTTCATTCATCGCGCTTTGAAGCACGCACGAATCAACAAGGTGAAACCATTCTGTACAATGATCAGGATACAAGTCTCTGGAATAAAGAGCTTATTAGTAAAGGTGAGTATTACCTGAATCTTGCTTCCAGCGGAACAAGACTTTCTAAATACCATGTAGAGGCAGGCATTGCATATTGGCATACGCAACGAGAGGACACAACTGAAAAATGGAACAGCATCTTACAATTGTACAACGAGCTTTTGCTCATTGAATACTCACCGATAGCTGCTCTAAACAGAACCTACGCCCTTGCTATGGCTAACGGAAAAGAAGAAGCCATTATTGAAGCGGAGAAATTAAATCTGAAAGACTATCATCTCTATCATTTATTGTTAGGCGAACTGTATACAGACTTTAACAACGCTAAAGCTATCTCACACTTTGAGACAGCGCTGAAGCTTTCAAAATCCATTGCTGATAAAAATATCATCGCAGCTAAAATAACAAAATGCGGAGGCACCTGATTATAATATCTTACGGAAGAGCCTTTGAATTCTTATGTCAATTTTATATTCTTGCTTCTCTGAGAAGATTTAAAAATGAATTACCGTCTATGTTATTGATTCTTCTGCCTGCTGTTATTTTTATATATCTGATCATTACAAGACCTGATTTTTTTTATCTCGACGAGCTCTTTCAAAAAAGAAGAAATTATACAATTGATGATGAGTATCACGCACAAAAACGACACAAGGAAAAAGAGCTTAATAAGTTGCTTGATAAAATTAATGAAAGAGGAATGGATAGCCTTACAGATAAAGAGAAGGAAAAATTAAAGGAGCTCTCCCAAAAATAAATTACCACCTAACCCTTCTTACGTGAGTGTTCTTGTTTAGCATCACACTATCTAAGTAAAAACTCTGTGCGCTTTTGATTCACTGTTCGCTGAATCCGGACAAAGACTATTTGTATTATCCTCCTTAAACACTCAATACGCTGCTAATTATTTTTTGGCTACAAATTAGCTAATAGAAATCTCCGTTACTCTACCTGATCCTACCAATGTGTAATCATGAGATCTTCCTCATGAAGAATCTATAGTCAGAATTTTCTTGTAACCATTATAAATTCTCAGAGTAATTAAATTATGAAAACTACATTCAACATCCTCATTGGCATTTCATTGTTGCTAAACACTTCAATGATTTTGGCCCAGACATCGGCACCTGCAGTTACAACTGTATCTTCAAAAATTGAAGGCACTCCTTACCTGGATGAATCATATGTAAGCGCTAAAGTATTCTTCGACAATAGCAAGCCTGCTATTGTACCTATGCGCTACAATGTTTATCAGGACTTCATGGAGTATACTCAAAATGGACAGCGCCTTGCTTTGGATAAGAATCATGTTAAGAGCGTAAGACTTGGTAATCAAACTTTCGTAGTTGATAAATTTGAATTCAGAGGTAAAGAGACTAAAGGATATCTATCCGTACTTGATAGTGGTAAGGCTATATTGTACGCTAAAAAAGTTGTAATCTTCATGGATGCCAAGCCAGGCAGAGCATTAGATGGCAGCGACCTTCCTGCACAATATTCAAAATCAGCCGACGTTTTTTATTATAAAATAGCCGACGGAGAATTAAAACAGGTTGGTAACATAAAAGAAATGATCGCCAGCTTTCCAGATAAGCAAGAAGAATTAAAGCAATTCGTTAAACAGGAAAAGATATCACCACGAAAAGAGCAAGAGCTTATTAAGCTCGTCCAGTTCTATAATTCAGATGATTTAAAGCTGGCCGATAGTGCCAAATAAAGTGGTTACCTTTATTTCTTCAAAAAATATCAGAATTGATGATTTTTGTTTACAAAATCATCGTTTTTAGCCTAAAAAAGCCATTTACTAATTCAGATAGCTGGTTACCTTTTAAAATTTTACGGTATTAATACTCGCATAGCACTTTTATTACCGCCTATTTGATTGAGAAGCCACCTTTGAAAGAGGGTGGCTTTTCTGATTTATAGCGATCCTCGGTAAACAAAATATTAAACGAGTCTTGTTGCTAGTCCGCAAGCAATGGAATTCATAACTTATGCATAGTATGTAGTTATGAATTTATCAAACAAAAAATAACGATCATGGAATTCATTCTGGTAACAGAGAACTATGAGAAACACGTAGCGCTTATTCAATTAAACAGGCCTAAAGAATTAAATGCGCTTAACCTGCAGCTTATGCAAGAGTTACGTGATACACTTCAGGTTCTCGATAAAAAGAATGATGTACGAGTAATCATTATCACAGGCAATGATCAAGCCTTCGCAGCTGGCGCCGATATCAAACAGATGGCTGATAAAACAGCTATCGACATGTTACTCATTGATCAGTTCAGCACGTGGGATCAGATTCGAAAAACCAAGAAGCCAATCATTGCAGCAGTCTCTGGCTTCGCATTAGGTGGTGGTTGTGAATTGGCTATGACCTGCGACATGATTGTTGCATCAGAGACTGCTAAATTTGGTCAGCCTGAAATAAAGCTTGGCGTTATACCGGGTGCCGGAGGCACACAACGACTCACCAAAGCAATAGGTAAAACAAAAGCTATGGAGCTTGTATTAACAGGTAGATTTCTTTCTGCTGATGAAGCGTACTCCTATGGACTTGTAAATAAAGTTGTGCCTGCTGAAATGTATTTGCACGAAGCCGTGCAGCTGGCCAAAGAAATTGCAGCTCAATCGCCCATAGCTGTACAGTTGGCGAAAGAAGCTGTTAATCGTTCATTCGAGACTCACCTGGATGAAGGACTTACGCTGGAACGAAAGAATTTTTACCTGGCGTTTGCATCTGATGATCAGAAGGAAGGAATGAAGGCTTTCATTGAGAAGCGCAAGCCTGAGTATAAAGGGATATAACTAAAGAAGCCTTCCGTTATAGATAGGCTTCTTTAGTAGTTAGTTCAAAAAATTTCTAACGAACACTTATACCGAATCCAACGGTTAAGCAGCTATATTTTTGAAGTGTATAGTCTGCGTGTAAAGTAAATACTGCCAGCTTTAATCTCGCACCGGCAGAAACACGCGGGCCAGACGCAGCGAAATCATGCTTATATGGATCTTTTACATCTTTTGGATCACTTGGATCATAAGTTCCATCATTGTTTGTATCGTAAGTACCTTTAATTGCCAATTCAGATTTTGCAATGTTGTAACCAAGACCTCCGTATACAGTTATCACCGATACCTTTTTTGAAATAACACCCTGTATAGTTGTTGCATTAATGTTATAAACAGCTTTCTGATCACTTCCTGCTACTTCTCCAGACATGCCGTAATCAAGTTTTATTTGAGTATATCCAACAAAAGCTGATAAATCAAATGGCAATAATTTAATGCCCGGAAGATACTGTTTAATATCATGCATCACACCTATACCAAACATTTGCACATGTCCATCATCTCCAATTTTATATTGAGGAAAATACCTGAACTTAATATCAAACCCTTTTGGTAAACCAAAACCCAACTGCACCATTGGCACAGGAAGGGCATTGATACCTATACTTTTTTTCAAATTAAGCCCCTGTGGTCCACTGAATTCCTGACTTGGATCAGTTGAGCCTTTCGGACGATAAACTGGAGCTTCTTCCTTACCAAAAATAGTTGGAACGTTGCCGTTAGCAAACTGAGTTTGACCAGGCTTTAATTCAATCTGCTGAAGATTACTAGTGCTATAAGTTTTATCTGAACTCGGAATGTACATGGCATTAACAGTCACTGTTAAATCAACACCTGCGACTTTATGTGGTTTAGCTGTATTGTACCAACCCTGATTAAGCGACAAATTAAGGGTCTTCATGAACGGGTCGATATAACTAGTAATTAAGTAACTGCCATCCGATTTATATTGTGATACCAATTGATCTAAGTCATCTTGAGCGTTTGCGCGGACGCTTAGCACAAGTATGGCAACAAGGCTGCAGGCAAATTTCATAACAGTAGTTTTGTATTTCATAGGATTTTAAATTGCGTATCTGTTTAAATCCCAAGTTAGGTAAATTGGTAAACTTTTAAAGTGCTTTATTTCCAAAAAAGAGCCCATAAACCGATGAACTCTATGGCTGGGATTCATAATTTTGTATCTGCATGATAATTCTTTATAACCTTTCCATCCTTGTATTGAGGATGCTTTTCAGTATAGCTTCCTATTTTGGTTCGAAAGCAGAAGCCTTTGCAGCAGGCCGCCGCGATCTGTTCAAAAAATTACAAAAGGCCTTCGAAAATAACTCTTCTCCTGTTATCTGGGTACACTGCGCATCGCTTGGAGAATTTGAACAGGGACGTCCGGTGATTGAAGCTTTGAAAAAGGAATGGCCAGCGCATAAAATTCTGTTGACATTCTTCTCTCCTTCTGGATATGAGGTCAGAAAAAATTATGACAAGGCTGATTTTGTATTTTATTTTCCTTGGGACACACACGCTAACGCGCAACGATTCATTTCTATCACCAAGCCTGTGCTTGCAATCTTTGTGAAGTATGAATTCTGGTATCATTATTCTGCTGAATTAAAAAAACATAACATTCCGTTGCTTTCAATTTCTTCTATCTTCAGAAAAGATCAACTCTTTTTTAAATCGTATGGAGGATTTTATAGAAGAATACTACAAAACTTTTCATACTTCTTTGTGCAGAACGATATCTCATTGAAATTACTTCAGTCTATAGGAATTCAACAATGCAAAAAAGCTGGCGACACCAGGTTTGATCGTGTGGTTGCATTAACGCAAATGACAACGCCGTTGCCAATGGTTGAAAAATTTAAAGACGGTCAGCATACATGGGTTATTGGAAGTTGCTGGGCCGAAGATATTGATGTGCTTGCACCGTTTATAAATGAAAACCAGGGGAAATTGAAATTCATAGTAGCTCCCCACGAAATCAAAGAAGCTTTCCTCCAGGTTATTGAAAACCAGGTACAGGCAAAATCAATCAGATTGTCGGAAGCTAATGCAGAGAAGGTAGCTAATTATAACGTGTTAATCATCGACAATATTGGTATGCTTTCCAAACTATATCGCTATGGTGAGTTTGCTTATGTTGGTGGTGCCTTTGGTAAAGGACTTCATAATATTTTAGAGCCAGCATGCTACGGCATACCTGTATTTTTTGGAAACAGGAACTACGAAAAATTTCAGGAAGCAAATGATCTAATTATGCGTGGCGGAGCTTTTGAAATTTCTGATTACCAGGATTTGCGTTCAAAATATGAACTACTCATATCACGGCCAGAAAATTATGTGCTGGCGTGTGAAGTTACATCGCTCTATGTAAAAGAAAACCTGGGAGCTACAGATCTCATTATGCAATATTGCCGTAAACTGCTTGCATCATGAACGGACTTGTAATGCGATCGACCGGTTCTTTTTATGACGTCATGGCAACTGATGGAATAAAATATAATTGTCGTGTACGGGGTAAAATAAGATTAGAAGGAATTAAAGAAACAAATCCCATAGCCGTTGGTGATCACGTTGAATTTGATCTTGAAAATGAAATAGGTTCCATAACACAAATACTGGAGCGAAAAAATCACATACTACGTCAGTCAGTAAAAAAAACAGGACACTCTCATGTGCTGGCCGCTAATGTTGATCAGACTTTGTTAGTAGCCACACTTGCATTTCCTCGTACGTCACTTGGCTTTATCGATCGCTTTCTGGTAAGTGCAGAAGCTTATCGCATTCCGCAAATACTGGTGTTCAATAAAAAAGATATGCTCGATGAAGAAAGCTCTAAAACACAGCAAAACTTGTTAGAACTTTATACTTCCATTGGCATTACATGTCTCAGTGTCTCGGCTTTGAAAGAAGACCAGGATAAGATACGACAACTCTTGCAGGACAAGATTACATTGTTCGTTGGACATTCTGGCGTTGGCAAATCAACATTAATCAATAAACTCTCTCCTGATATTGGTCAACGTATTGGTGACATTTCTGAATTTTCGGAAAAGGGAACACATACCACTACCTTTGCAGAAATGTTTCCGTTAGATGAGAAGACATTTATCATTGATACTCCCGGCGTTAAAGAATGGGGACTTGTTGATATGAGTGAACAGGAAATATCAGACTATTTCCCGGAGATGAGAGACCTCCGGCTCGATTGTAAATTCGGATCGCGCTGCATTCACATTAACGAACCCAAGTGTGCTGTTATGGATGCTGTAAAAACAGGCGCTATTTCAAAGAGTCGTTATGAGAGTTATTTAAGTATGGTGTCAGGTGAGGATAATCGCAAATAAAAATAGCTGCTGTGCAATACAACGTTAACAATAGCAACCTGGAATATGATGCCCAAGGTCAAAAGGGTAAAGGCGGAGACACTGTGTTACTTCATCATGCTGTTGATCTGACGGCCAACACTACCTGGAGTGATGCAGGCTTTACTATTGAAAAATTATTTGACGATGTTTTATATCAAACTTTTATAACTAATACCAAAGAGCTTTTAGTAGCACTATGGCGAAAAGCAGGTTTAAACATTACAGATGATTTTAATATTGATCAATATCATACACTTGCCAATACAAGTGAAATACATCTTAACGCTGTAGAGTTAACCAAACTTTTATCAACGGAGCAATTTCCTGTGCCTGTTACTATTCTGGAAGATCGTATTTCTTCCATCTGTGGCAAGAGACTTATCACACAAAATCCTTTTGACAATCAATCTATATTTCATTTTCGTGTAGTGAGACCGCAGCAGCCTGACAACAATCCTCTACACCGTGATGTATGGCTCGAAGATTATAAAGACTGCATTAATTTATACATACCCATTGCAGGCAGCAATGAAAATTCGTCACTCATCATTGTACCACAAAGCCATCAGTGGTCTGAGTCAAAAACAGAACGCACTTTATCAGGCGCTGTGATCAATAACGTTAAATTTAATGTACCTGCTGTAACAAGCATTGAAGGTGAAGTAAACTACGTAAGACCTAACCCGGCAATGAACGAAGTGCTGGTATTCTCTCCCTATCTCATCCACGGAGGCTCAGTAAATGCTAACATTAATACAACCCGGATTTCAATTGAGGTTAGATTGTGGAAAAGATGAAATGGTTAAGCTTCATTCTTTATCTTTTCAAAAATGGATCACTCGGCGGAAAGCCATTAAATTTCGAACAACACCGTCGTGAGATTATTGGCTCAGCATCTCCTGATGAAAATTACCAATCGAAAAACTTTTATCACAAGTTACGCAATACACTCATTCAAATTCCCTATGTAAGCACGTTGATTGGCAACCTTGCCTATATCAAGAATTTTAAAAAGATACACAGACAATATTTTTTTATTGATCGATATAAAATCTGTTACGTTCGCATTTTAAAATCGGCGAGCACTTCAATCTTAAAAGAATTGCTTCCGCATATCGATCAAAGATTACACACTGAAGAATTAAGCGATAAGCAAATTGATCTTCTTGCCGATAAGTATTTCAATCCAAATACTTCTAAGAAGAATATTAATTATCAATATTTCACTGTGGTGAGAAATCCTTTCCATAGAATAGTATCCGTCTACCTGGACTTGTACGATCCCGATAATAATTTTTTCTCGTACCAATCCTATTTATTCGGAATAATCAAAAGAGAAATGAATTTTAAAGAGTTTGTGTCGGTCATCACTCAAATTCCTGATTCAATTAAGTCATCACACTTTGCTTCACAGCATTATATACTAATGGCAAGTTGTGGATTAGAAAAAATTAAATGTTTTCGACTGGAATACGATCAGGATTCGCTAAATACTTTCCTAGCTGGTATGGCAATGAAAATTCCGCATAGCAACAAGCAAAATTTACGCTATGATTATCGAGCCTTTTATGACAAGAACACTCTAAGCATAGTGTATAATCTCTACAAAGCAGACGTTGAATGCTTTGATTACAAAAATGAATACAATGCTTTGTTATCCTACGTATCGACCGGCTAGCGTTGAAAAGTTTTATGAACATACGCTAAAGGGAATGAGATTTTGCCAAGCCAGTAGATAATTCTATCCATCAGATTCACGTCATTTAATTCAGCCAGCAATTCAAAAAAAAGCTTTGCTTCTTTCCTGTTCGATGAGAATACAGATTGTCTTAACTCATATCTCACTCGTTTAATCAGTGATTCATTTTCTTCTACGTTTCTATTAAGCTGTCTTATCTTTAAGCAAATTAAATAGGTGGAGTGCAACTGCGGATCGCCTGGCTTGTACCATCCCGTAGACATTGATGCATTCGACTTGCGTACCAGGGTGAGCTTCTCATCGAGAAAAGCATATTTATATAAACGTGATGACCGAATCCAGAAATCAAAATCTTCATACGCCAGTGTTTCATCATAACCATGTAATGATTCAAGCACTTCCCTTCTCACCATCATGGTGGGAGAAGAAATAAAATATGTGGAGATCAATTCTGTATAAACATCTCCCTGCGGAACATGGGTTAGTAATTTTTTATGGCGAAGGTTTTCAATGTGATTGTATAGAAATTTTCTTTCTTCATTAACATACACTGCATCTGTAAAGATAACACCATAATCAGCATCAAGAGCTTGAAAAAATTCGACCTGGCGTTTAATCCGATCAGGAAGCATGATATCATCACAAGCAAAATCAATAATAAAATCACCTTTAGCGCGTGACCATCCTATATTAAACGCTTTGCAGTTACCATGATTTTTATCCAGCGCTATAAATTCTATAAACGGATTTTTATCGACTACTTTTTGAATCTCAGCAACGCTGTTGTCTGCGCTGGCATCATCAACAATAATAATTTGAAGATTAGTATACGTTTGTTTTATGACAGACTCAATTGCTTCTGTAACAAATCGTCCCTGATTATAGCAAAGACATATAACCGATACAAGCGGAAAATTCATTACTGAAAATTTTTCTCAAATGTAAATTTAGATGTAGGCGTTGCACCAATGTTGAGCTTAAATTCAATGAGTCCAAAATTTGGTTTTTTATTTACAGCTGATGTGCCTAGATCAAGAAGCCTGATATCATTTTGCCTGCAATAATCATAAAGACCTTCTACCAGCATAATGGCAGGACTTAGCTGATCAAATTCATGAGCATGTGCCATGAAGAAGTTATATAAAATATCTTTTTTAACCTGAACAGCAATGGTAGCGGCTGCTATTTTATCTTCTTTGAAAACTCCGAAAAACATAAACTCTTCCTTACATTGGTCAGCAGACTTTTTTATTTCTGCCAACGACATGGAGAGGGAGTAACCACGTTGCTTGCGACATGCCAGAACAAATAAATAAACATCCGACAGCCATTCACTCTCAAGCTTTTTAAAAACAAGTCCTTCGTTATAAGATTGTCTCAATTTTCTTCTGCTGCTCGCGCCAGGGTAGCTCGCAAAACTATTTTCAGTAACCTGGATAACAGCACCTACTTCAGCATCAACAACATGATAGCCAAGGTTAAGCATAAACGTATGCATTAACGCTGCTCTTTCAGAATTATACAATGTCGGTGGTTCTTTGATTATTATTCTTGAAACACCTTTCGCTTTCAGTCTTGCATCAACAAACTCAAGAAACTGAAAAATTATAAACGGCGATAAGTCTGGTGATATCTCATACGAACCAAACGGGCTTCGCAGCGGGCTTTGTGCTACACCATCTATTACGTTAATGTAAATGATCGCACTTACCGTATTGTACCGCTTATCTAAAACGGAATATGAATGCCAGTTCTCCGTTGTTTGCAGTAACAGATGCTTCTCGGTATTAAACAATGCAAACTCAAAATCTGGCTTAAACTCTTGAGGTGGTAAGCCTTCGTGAAATATGTAATCTTCCAATCAATACGGGATTCCTATCTTCTTATAAATAAAATGCATAAGCCACGCCGGGCCAATGAGCAGAAATTGCAGGTCTTTAAAGAAAGAAGGTTTCTTCCCTTCTACCTTATGTCCATAGAACTGACCAATCCATGCCAGCACAAAAATAACAATACAAACTAACCATAATGGCATCGGAACAATTTTAGTAATATTATTTGCCACCACGAGGCACAAAAGACCAAACACCACCATACCAAAAGTAAGTGACCATGATAATGACAGGTAATACATGGTAACTAAAATCAACACAACGGCTGCCCAATTGGCAAAGAGGCTGTCGTTACCCAACAACGATCTTAGCGGCCCTGAAGGAATAGACGCAATAAGACCTACAATGCTGAAAAAAATAAGTGGCACACAAATCCAGTGAATAGATTTATTTGTTTTGTTTTGATGACTTTCGCCATACTCAGAAAGAAGCTGATCTATTTTTCTCATAATCTTTTCTTTTAATGAAGTTGAATGATAATTCCATTAGCTAACCTTGGTTTTCACCTTAGCCCAATCTTTTATCTGCCAGTAAACTTTTCCGGTAGTGAGATGATTGCCTTTACTATCATGAATGCGAACCTCACAGACAGCAACCACAGACTCGCTTGATTGAAGAGGTGTATAAATCGTGTTCTGCATCCACGCTTCTGAAATTTCAAACTCAGCCGTTGCATCCATCTTGCCCTGGTAGTGATAATCCATTTCCAGGCGCTGCATAATGAGTCGGTATTTTTTACTATCCAGCTTTGAAACCAATAAGAAACCTGTAGTGAATTCTGAAATTGTTGCCAACGCACATGCATGCAGTCCCCTGATATGATTAAAATTTCTTTTGCGATAAGGAATCAGTGTCTTTAATTTATAATCATCAATCTCCACTATCTTAAAACCATGCGGTTTATTAAAAGGAATCATCCGGTTAAGTGACCAGTTAAGAACGTTGAGATAAAAAGCTGATGACTTAGCTTTCTGCAATACGGCATTGGGATCGAACATACTCAATATATATCAGTGTTGATGTTACCGGAAATTACGTTATTTAAGGCATAAAGCTAAACTTCGGCAGCGGAATTTATAATGAATCATAATCTTAAATAAGTTTGAATTAACGCAGTGCAATTTTATCTTACAGTATAAATGCCCGTTCTTCGAGTTGATTAATACGGAGAGCATCCATTCTTCCATAGAAATTTTTATCGTGCATGAAAAAGATACTTGTTTTAGGTGCAGGCCTCGTCGGAAAAACTATTGCCGAAGATTTATCCAAACAATTTGATGTAACCTCTGCTGATTTTAGTCACGATGCACTTGCACCATTGCAACAGTCAGGAATAAAAATTGTTCAAGCTGATTTCACAAAACACGATGAGCTTACAAAACTTATTCAGCCTTATGATCTGATTGTGGGCGCCGTACCTGGCTTCATGGGCTTCAACACGGTAAAGACTGTTATTAAAGGCGGAAAAAATATGGTCGACATTTCTTTCTTTCCAGAAGATCCTTTTTTATTGGATGAACTGGCCAAACAGAAAAATGTAACCATCATTACTGACTGTGGTGTAGCACCCGGAATGGGTAATGTTATTTTAGGATATCATAATAAAGCGATGAAGGTTCAGCGTTATGAATGTCTTGTTGGTGGATTACCTGTTGTGCGTGAATGGCCTTTCGAATACAAAGCTGTGTTCTCTCCTATTGATGTTATTGAAGAATACACAAGACCTGCACGGTATGTACAAAACGGAGCCGTTGTTATTAAAGAAGCACTGTCAGATACTGAGCTGATTCACTTCGATGGTGTAGGAACGCTTGAATCATGGAATTCAGATGGCTTGCGTTCATTGATTAAAACAATGCCCAACATTCCAGACATGATTGAAAAAACGTTACGGTATCCGGGCTGTGTTGAATATCTGAAAGTGCTTCGCGACGCTGGATTTTTTTCATACGAAGCATTAGACATCAACGGTGTTAAGGTAAGACCGATTGATATTACTGCTAAACTGCTGTTTCCGAAATGGAAATTAAAACCAGGCGAAGAAGAGTTTACAGTGATGCGCATTCGCATTAGCGGCGATGAGAATGGAACGCAAAAAACATACGAATACAATCTCCTCGACAGAACAGAAAAATCAACCAATACATTATCAATGGCTCGCACTACAGGCTATACCTGTACAGGTGCCGTTAACTTATTCCTTGAAGACAAATTCAACCGAAAAGGAATTTGCCCTCCGGAATATTTAGGAGAAGAGGAAAGCAATTTTAAATTCATGATGAAATATTTGAGTGAGAGAGGTGTTGAATATAAAGTGAAATAAATTTACGAGGTACGATTTACGAGGTACGATTTGGGAGCCGGAACTCCATTAATCATAAATCCAAAATCGTAAGTCGTAAATAAAAAATCGTCATTCTAAAATCGTAAATCGTAAATCAAAATGTCTCGTATCATCAATTGGGGAATCATTGGGCCAGGTAAAATTGCCAATCGTTTTGCTTCGGCGTTTAGTCCGTTTCCGGAAGCTAAGTTGTATGCTGTCGCATCGCGTGATATAGCGAAGGCAAAAGAGTTTGCTCAAACATATTCCATTACTACATGCTATGATAATTACGAGGCTCTTGTAAACGATCCGAACGTTGATGTGATTTACATTGCCACACCACACAGCTTTCATCATGAGCAAACACTACTTTGCTTAAAACATAAAAAAGCTGTGCTCTGCGAAAAGCCGCTAACGATCAATCACCGACTAGCTAAAGAGATGGTTAATGCTGCGCGTGAGAGCAATACGTTTTTGATGGAGGCGATGTGGTCGCGGTTTTTTCCTACAACCATAAAAGCAAAACAACTTATTGAACAAGGTGCCATTGGCGAAGTAAAATATATGCGCGCCGATTTTGGTTTCAAAGGTCCATACGATCCTAAGAGTCGTTTGTATGATTTAGCACTTGGTGGCGGAGCGATGCTTGATGTTGGTGTATATCCCTTGTTTCTCTCCTTATACATTCTCGGTAAACCGAAAGAGATTAAAGCTTCTGTGCAATTAGCATCAACCGGCGCCGATCAAACTACCAACGCCATATTCACATATGCCGATGGAAGCATGGCCAATATTCTTTCATCCATTGTAATCGATACCCCTAAAGACGCGGAGATTATTGGAACAGAAGGAACCATCACCATACATACACCGTGGCACAAGTCGATGGCAATAACAGTAAAGAAAACAGACGGCGAGGAACAGCGAATAGATTTACCGTATGAAGGAAATGGTTTCGAGTACCAGGTTGAAGAAGTGATGAAGTGCCTGCAAAACAATCAGAAAGAAAGTTTCCTCATGCCCCTTGATTTTAGTTTGATGATGGCAGAAGTAAGCGATGAAGTGAGGAGACAATGCGGCATTAAATATCCGGAAGATCATTAAAATTAAAAGCTTCCTATTGATACTACTAATTTGATTCTAGACCAACAAAAGCCACTCAAGTTTATTTTTCGCCGCCCAAGTTCATTTTAAAGTATTCATAATTTCTATCCC